>CAZJXZ010000266.1:0-3655 GCA_964549955.1 uncultured Eubacteriales bacterium | reverse complement strand
GAAGCTGGATGATGCCCAGGAGCTTCCTCCCCAGCCGGTGATTGATGATAAAGAGGTAGAGACTGCCTTGGGCGCAGTCAAGCCCGGAAATGTGATTGGATTAACGAGCACAGCTTTCGCCCGTAAAGGCGGCGAGGAAGTCATCACTCTTGAATTCTGCGCCAATGCTGCTGTGGATGAGGAGTATGATGAAATCATTATCCAAGGTGAGCCTAATATCCATCAGAAGATTATTGGTGGAGTCCATGGAGATATCGGAACCATTGCGGTCACTGTGAACACTATTCCCAGAGCCCTCGAAGCTCCCCCCGGCCTTAAGGTGATGAAGGATTTAACCATCCCTCGAGCTACGCCTTGATCAATTATAAACTTCACCTTGCCTTCTTTTTTTTCGCTATGCTAATATTGGGCCAATGGAAATTTCAGCGGTTGTTATCACCTACAACGAGGAAAAAAGGCTCGACGATGCCTTGAAGAGCGTGGAAGGCATTGTATCAGAAATCATAGTTGTCGATAGTTTCAGCAGCGATGATACGGTCGAGATAGCCAAGAAATACACAGACAAGGTTTTCGAGCGCAAGTGGAAAAACTTTTCAGACCAGAAAAATTTCGCCAACTCCAAAGCCTCTTGCCCCTGGATTTTTTCCTTGGATGCTGATGAGAGGCTCTCCTCTGAGCTTCGAAAAGAGATTCTACTCCTCAAAGAAGAAGAGCCAAGATGTTCCGCTTTTTCTATGCCCCGTCAGGTCTTTTATTTGGGGAGATGGATTCGCCATTCAGGCTGGTATCCAGATTGGAAAATCCGCCTCTTCCGCAAAGACAAAGCCCGCTGGGAAGGAGAGTATATCCATGAGAAGCTTGTTGTCGAAGGCGAAATCGAGAGGCTGAGAGGCTCGATTCATCATTTCACCTATCGAAACATTTCAGAGCATCTGGATAGAATCAACAACTTCTCCCAGCTCGGTGCGCAGAAGCTTTACTCCGAGAAAAAAAAGTGCCGCTGGTACCATATTGTCTTTCTCCCCTTTTTCAGGTTTATGAAATCATTTTTTTTGAAAGCCGGCTTTTTGGATGGACACCCAGGTTTTGTCATCTCCGTGCTCAACGGTTATTCCATCTTTATTCGCTATGCCAAGCTGAAGGAGATATGGAAAAAAGGAGAGAGAATTGAGCCTTTTCCAGATTGACGCCGGAAAAGAATGGAGAGGGGGTCAGAGACAATCTTTTTTCCTGGCTAAGGAGCTGAAACGAAGAGGCCTTCCCTTTCTTTTTGTTGTGCAGCCCGAAAGCCCGCTCCATCAAAAAGCTTTGGAGGCCGAGCTTCCAGTCCTGGCTCTCAAAGTTAAGAGTGAATTCGACTTCAGTGCTGTACTCCGTTTGGCTTGGGCCATGAAACGGCGCAAATGCCTGCTCGCTCATTTCCACGACGCCCATTCTGTGGCTGTGGGCTCAACGGCTGCCTCTCTGGCCAAAGTCCGCTATCGGGTCATCACCAGGCGTGTGGATTTTCCTCTCAAAAAAAACTATTTCTCCCGCCGGAAATACAGGAGGAAGGTGGATGCCATCATCGCCATTTCTGAGGGAGTCAAGAGGGTGATGGTCGAGGGCGGCATCAATAGAAAATTGATTGAGGTCATTCCCTCAGGGATAGATTTCTCTGCCTTTGATGAAGTCTCTTCCAGGGACTATCTTCGCCGTGAGTTCTCTTTTGCTCCTGATGACTACTTGGTAGGGATTGTAGCTGCGCTTGCCGACCACAAGGGTCACAAATATCTGATTCAAGCCATAAGGATTCTTAAAGAGCATTCGGCCAAGATCAAGCTGGTTATCGTCGGCCACGGGCCTCTGCAGATGGAGCTCGACAGACAGGCAAAGGAGTCTGGTGTCGAGGATATTGTTTTTTTCCTTGGTTTCAGGGAGGATGTGCCTCGGATTCTGGCTTCTCTCGACTTGTTCGTCCTTTCTTCCTATCTTGAAGGGCTGGGAAGCAGCCTTCTCGACGCTATGGCTTCCAGGCTGCCTGTTGTCGCCACCCGCACCGGAGGAATTCCTGAGATAGTCATCGAAGGCGAGACCGGATTCTTGGTGCCTCCTCGAGATCCTGAGGCTTTGGCTCAAGCCATTCTCAGGCTCTATAAAGATAGAGAATTGGCAGCCCGTTTTGGGCGGAGAGGGTATGAGGTTGTCCATCAAAAATTTTCAGCTGAAGCCATGGCCAGAAGAGTTGTTGCTGTTTACGAGAGAATAGGGCTGAGCAGCTGGATCAAAATTCATGAGAAGGTTTGAAAGTAAAAACAAAGGGCTTTAAGGAAACAAAATTTATTGTCTTCATATTAGTTATTAAAGAATAAAGATGGTAGCAAAGATTGAGAGTGTTGAGCTTCTTCTTTTGAAGCTTCCCTATGTCCATTTTTTTGAGACAAGTCTTGGCCGCGAGTATGAGCGAGAATTCATTCTGGTCAAGATTCTCAGCGGCGGAATATTCGGCTATGGCGAAGTTGTGGCCAGTCCCAGCCCGCTTTACAGCTACGAGACAAATTCCACTGCCTGGCACGTCTTGAAGGATTTTTTGATTCCTGTTGTCCTTGAAAAATCCATCTCCGACCCTCATCAATTCCACATGGAGGCAAAAAAATATCGAGGCCATCCCATGGCCAAAGCAGGGCTTGAGCTTGCCCTCTGGGACCTCGAAGGAAAAAAGCAAGGCAAGCCTCTCTGGAAGCTTTACAAGGGCGTGAAATCAGAAATTCCTTCTGGAGTCAGTGTCGGCATTCAGGATACCATTTCAGAGCTTCTGGAAAGGATTCAATCATTTCTTCAGGAAGGCTACCAGAGGATTAAGATCAAGATAAAGCCGGGATGGGATATCCAAGTCTGTGAGGAAGTGAGGAAGAAGTTTCCTGATATCCCGCTTCAGGCCGATGCCAACGGCGCCTACAGCCTTGATGATAAGAAAGTCCTGAAGGAGCTCGATCGATTCAAGCTGCTCATGCTCGAGCAGCCCTTCCCTCCCTATGACCTCTGGGACCACAGCCGCCTGCAGAAGGAGATGAAAACTCCGCTCTGTTTAGACGAGAGTATAATCTCGGCCGAGACAGCTCGAAAGGCATTTGAGATGGGAAGCTGCCGGATTGTGAATATAAAAGTCGGTCGAGTGGGAGGAATCATCGAGGCCATGAAGATTCATGATTATTGCCAGGAAAAGCAAATTCCTGTCTGGTGCGGCGGGATGCTTGAGTCAGGGATTGGCCGGGCGCACAACCTCCATCTGGCCTCTCTTCCCAACTTCAAGCTTCCCAACGACCTTTCGGCAAGCAAAAGATACTATGCCGAGGATTTGATCGAGCCGGCGATTGGGCTCAGCAGCCGAGGGACGATAAGAATTCCTGACCTTTCAGGAATCGGCGTTTCTGTCCTGGAGACCAGGATTGAGAAAGCCACCCTGAAGAAAGAAGTTTTTAGGGCTTCTTGATTCACTGCCTCGAGAGATCTTTGCTAAGAATTCATCGGTCATAAGGCGAAGGCTGAGTGTTTCGAAAACCGTTTGAAGGCTGAGCGGGCATGGTTCCTCGACCGAAGGGAGAGGAGAGCGAAGCCTGAAACCGAGCAGGCTTTGCCTCGCCGGGGCAAAGCCTGCGTGTTTTCGAAACACCCA
>CAZJXZ010000265.1:0-3664 GCA_964549955.1 uncultured Eubacteriales bacterium | reverse complement strand
CAGACCTCCATGAAATCATCGCTCTGGCAGCAGTAATCCGCAGCCTCAGCGACAGCCTGGCTGGAGGCGTTGAAAGCAATGGCATATCCGGCCATCCTCATCATCGGAATATCTCCTGCGCTGTCTCCAACAACAATCGCCCTGCGAGCAGCAATCCGGAATCTCCTCAGGATCGATTCCAACACTTTTCCCTTGCCCAGGTGGCTGATTTTGATCTCCACCCCGCCAGTCAGCCTGCCGCGCCAGACCTTCAGCTTGTTGCCCAGCACATAGTCAAAGCCCAACTCTTTTTTCACCCGGTCGATGATAAACTGGATTCCAGTCGAAACGGCGGCCAGCTTGAACCCTCTCTCCCTCAAAATTCTTACTGCTCTCTCAACATTCTTGGCGTAAGGAATCTCTTCGAAGATTTTATAGAGCTTGAAGGCTTCCATCCCCTTCCAATGAGCGGCATCAAGGCGGCAGAACTTCCGGTAGCTGATCTTTCCAGCCAAAAACATCTGTTGATAGCGGATGGCCTGATCATCCCACTGGCCCAATCTCTCATGGATGAACTGCCAGCTCGAAACGTGTTTGGTGATTGTTCCGTCGATATCAAAAACAACAAGCTCGTATTTCATCCAGAACTCTTATTCTCTATCGGAAAAGAGCGCTCATGACTAAGGCTGATGATCATGGACGCAAGCGACATCTTTCCTCTTCATCTTTAGTCCGGTCAAATGCCAGCTGGCCGCAGGCAGCCTGGATTTCGCTGCCCCTGGTGCTGCGGATGGTGGCAGTGACTCCTCTTGACCTTAAAATTCTTTGGAAATCCTTTACTCTCCTTGCGGTCGACCCTCGGTAGCAGAAAGACATGTTTGGATTGCAGGGAATCAGATTGACTTTGCCCTTGAGTCTTCGGGCTATATCAGCCAAACGCTTCGCATCAGAGTCAGAATCATTGATACCCTCGATCAAGGCATATTCAAAAGTGATGACCCGGTCTGTAGCCTCAAAATATTCACGGCAGGCGGCAAGCAGCTTCTCAAGGTTATATTTGCGGTTGATGGGAACCAGCCTGTTTCTGAGCTCATTGCTTGTGGCTTGGAGGGAGACTGAGAGCTCAATCTGAAGTCCAAGCTTCTTCAGCTTCATAATGCCGGGGACAAGACCACAGGTGGAAATGGTGATCTTCCTGGCGCCGATGCCGAGCCCTTCAGGGTGGTTGATGATGCGAATCGCCTTGACCAGATTTTCGTAGTTGTCCAAGGGCTCTCCGATGCCCATCATAACAATGTTGGTTATCTGTAAGCCGGTCAGACGCTGCGCTCCCAAAACCTGCCCCACGATCTCAGCCGCCGATAGCTGGCGGATAAATCCCTTAGAGCCGCTCATGCAATATGGACAGCCGAACTTGCATCCGACCTGGGTGGAAAGGCACAATGTCCTTCGCGATTTTTCTGGAATGAGAACGGTTTCGATGGAATGGTGTTCGGCAAGCTGCCAGAGAAATTTCTTCGTTCCGTCTTTTGCGGCCAAGGTCTTAAGACAGGTGAGAGTATCGATGGAGAATTTCTGCTCAAGCTTAGATATAAGCTTCTTGGGAAAATCCGTCATCTGCTTAAGAGCTTGTACATTCTTCTGATACAGCCATTTGAACATCTGCCCTGCCCGGTATTCAGGCTCCCCCCATTCATTGAATACTTCCTTCAGCTCTTCGAGACTCAGGTTGCGAATATCCTCTTTCTGCTGCGGCATGCGCTTATTCTACCATATGTTTCAATTAGGGTACGCAATTCCAAATCAAGATAGCACAATACCTCATTCATATCTCCCCTAAATTCGCCTTTCACCGACCTGCTCCCTGCGGCAGGTCACGAATATAAAAACATCTCAGAAAAATATTAAAAAAGCGATGGCTTAATCTAACCCCGTAGGTCATTAAAAAACCTGCGAGCCATTGAGAAGGAAGTTCCCATAAATATTGAGGAAGCTTATAAGGATAAAAAAAAGTCATAACCTATTGCAATTACTTAACAATTATGTTAAGTTATTGCCATGAATTGGCAAAAGCTTTTAACCGAGTTCGCTGAACGGCCTTTATTTCATTCTTCAATGTTGAATATTTTCTCAGAGAACCCCCAGCATGTTCAGGTTCAGCTTGCCCGATGGGTAAAAGCCGGAAAACTATCAAAAATTCGCCGACAATGGTATCTTATTGAAAAGCCTTTCCGCTCAAAAGATGTGCCGATTCCTGTAATCGCCACCACCGTCGTTCATCCTTCTTATTTATCACTTGAATGGGCCCTTCAATATTATGAGATGATTCCTGAATATGTTCCCAACCCGACTTGTGTGACTACAGATCGAGCTGTACAGTTTACAGCTCAAAACTGTCTATTCATCTATTACCATATTCAACCATCATTATTTATGGGCTATTATCAAACGGAATGGAACGGCCAGAAAATCTTGATTGCTCACCCAGAAAAGGCTCTTCTGGATAAACTTTATATCTTTCTAAGAAAAAATAAATTCTCCATCGAATGGCTTCAAGAACTCCGCCTTCAGAACTTGAATCGCCTCAACATTAACAGGTTCAAGTCTATTTCAAAAAAAATAAACCTTAAATGTTTCGAGAGAGCTGTTGAAATAACTGTTCAATATTTAAAGGAACAAATGACATGAAAGAAATTGTCCTTCAAGCAGCCCGTGAAGCTAAAGACCAGAAACTGAACACACTTAGAGAATATCTTCAAAATTATATTCTTTTCCTTATTCAGAAAATGAGGATGCACATTTCCCTCTATTTTGTGGGAGGAACGGCGCTGCGTTTTCTTTACCGAATTCGGCGATACTCTGAAGATTTGGATTTTTCATCAGGTGAAGGTTGGAGCCCTTCGGACTTTGCAAGGCAAATGAAAAAATTGAAAATTGAGCTCGAGAAGTCCGGATATAACCTCAGCCTTCACTTGAAAGAGGAAAAGACAGTTCAAAGAGCCATTGTGCGTTTTTCTGATTTATTGTATGAGCTTGGCTTAAGCCCTCAAAAAAGTCGAAACTTGGCCATCGCCATAGAGGTTGATACAAATCCTCCTTCAGGCTGGTCTGGCGAAAGGACAATCGTTAATCTCCATTGGCCTGTGCTTTTGCAGCATTATGACCTTTCTTCTCTTTTTGCCACAAAGGTCACCGCAGTTCTGACCAGGCCTTACACAAAAGGCCGCGATGTCTATGATTTATTTTGGTATCGAACGAAATGGAAAGAGCTGCTCCCGAATTTTCTATTATTGAATAATGCGCTTTCTCAATTGAACAGAGATATTAGCCAAATCAATAAAGAAAACTGGCTTGAGGTTTTAGGGCAAAAAATTGAATCATTAAAATGGAAAGAGGTCCAGGATGATGTGAAACCATTTTTAGAATCGATAGATGAATCGATAACCCTCACCAAAGACAATCTGCTAATGGTGTTATCCCGCTAACAAAATTAGCTCAATTTCTTTATAAAAGGAGGACATTTTCTTTTCCCGGGATTTACTCAGAGTTATGTAATTGAAATAGCTAAATCTTTGGAGAGTAAAGTGGGCGTTTGTATTAGTTTTTCAGCGCCGCAAGACTCTTCCTGGCATCCTCAACTTCAGGAATACCGGGGTCGGCGTCTTTCCAGAGGTCGAGGAATTTT
>CAZJXZ010000264.1:0-3674 GCA_964549955.1 uncultured Eubacteriales bacterium | reverse complement strand
CATATATTACCTTAGGTGCCAGATATAAAATGAGGATGCTTAACTTAGGAGAAGGAAAAAGCTTTTGGGCTATTCTTTTGGTTTTATTCATTGGGCTTTATCTTCTTTTTTCTATGGCTTCCATCAGCGCAAGCCAGATATCCATCTTTCTCGCCCTTGTCTGCTGGATAATAATCCTTATAAGAAAAGAACAAAAATTATCCTTTCCGTCTTTCTTCTGGCTGCTTATAGCTTATTCTATCTTATCATTGATCTCATCGTTCCTATCCGTAAATCCAAAAGTGAGCTTAAAAGACAGTCGAGAGCTTCTTCTCTTTTTGCTTGTCCCCATAGTCTATGTTGGCTTTACTGAAGAAAAGGAGCTTAGAAAAGCTAACCTGGCTCTTCTAGTGTCAGCTTCCTTAAACTCTCTTTACTATATTTATTGCTTCTTTTTCAAAACTCCATGGCCCTGGCACAGATCATTAGGTTTCATTAGTCAAGCCATGACGCAAGGCGGATTGCTCATGCTTTTTAGCTGTATGGCCTTGAGCTTGGTTCTTCTTGCCCGAGATAAAATAAAATATCTCTGGGGGCTGGGGCTTGTTCTTTCGCTTTTTGCTCTTATCCTCAATCAAACCCGAAGCGCCTGGATTGGATTGGTTATAGCCATCTCTCTGATTTTGTTCTTCTACAAATCCCGTGCTTTAATCCTTGTGCCTCTTTTGGTCGTTCTTTTCTATCTGCTTAGCCCGCAGCCGATAAAAAACAGAGCGCTCAGCAGTTTCAGCTCTAAAGGTACCTCGAATGAGCTTAGAATTGAATATTTAAAAGCTGGAATAAAAATTATTAAGGAATTTCCTCTCTTTGGAACTGGCCCGGACACCGTCGATATAGTTTTCAAGAATCCAAAATATGGGCTTTCCGAAGACGCTAAAAAAGGTGTCCATCTTCACAATAATATCCTTCAAACTTGTGCCGAAAGGGGAATTCCAACCCTCATCGCTTGGTTCACTTTTATAGTTTGGGGTTTTCTCTCTCTCCTAAGACTTCTTAAAAACAAAGATACCTCTCTCCGTCTGTTCGCTGTTTCTGCTCTCGCTGCGCTGTTAAGTCTTTTTGTTGCAGGCCTCTTTGAGTACAATTTTGCCGATTCTGAAATCACGACACTCTTTCTCTATATGATAACCATCCCATTTTCGTTCGCTCGCTTCCAAGAGAAAAAAGTTGAAAGTTAAATGGGAAACAGGGAAAAAATAAAGTTCAATCTAAAGAAAAAATTCCTTTTAGTCTTTTTGGCTCTTATCCTTCTCTATACATTCTGGTTGGGCTTCAATATTCTTAGGTATAAAACATACAAGACACCTGTATCAAAAGCTTCTCCCCTGGAAATACAGGGCGTGTATCATATTCATACTAATCTTTCAGATGGGAGGAAGAATCCAGATGAAATCGCAAAGCTTGCTTCCCTGGCTTCGCTCGATTTCATTATCATCGTTGACCACGGAAGCCCAAATTATAAAATCTATTCGAGCCAGGGATGGAAACAAGGCGTTCTTGTTCTTTCAGGATCTGAACTCTCCGTAAGCCGGGGCCATCTTGTTGGGTTAGACTACGAGCTCCCCTCGCACGACTTTTCTGAGAATGCAGAAGAGGCTGTCTACGAAATAATGGCCTCAGGTGGATTCTCGATCATTGCCCATCCTTACTCAAAAGTTCAATGGTCCTGGGGAGAAAATATCGGGTATTCGGGCATTGAAGTTATCAATGCTGATTCCATGCTGAAAGAAGGCTTATTTCTTTCCACCCCTTATCTTCCCGCGATTTTAATAAAGCCAAGCTATGCTCTATTAAAAATTCTCGACAGTCCGCAGCGAGAGCTGAGAAAATGGGGTGAACTCGGCAAGATTTCTCCGATTTATGGCTACTTTAGCACCGACGCCCATTTACTCTACCGCCCAATTCTTGACTTCCTTCGCCTTCATGTCCTGCTCCAGTCTTCCCTCTCTTCTGATTTCGAGTTAGCCCGCCGCCAAGTCTTCGAGGCTCTAAGGTCGGGAAGTTTTTATAACTCAATCCATGCTGCTGCCCTGGCAGAAGGATTCAGGTTCTGGGGAGAAAGTGGGAGGGAAGTCATCCCCATGGGCGGGACGGCGCTGTTTGAAACCGGCCTGACTCTTCACATTCAAGCCCCATTTCCCTTTGCCAAAGAGATTCATCTTGTTCAAGATGCGAAAAGCATATTTCGTTCAAACGAGGAAAATGCTTCTTTTGAAGTCAAACAGCCAGGGATTTATCGGGTGGAAATCTATCTCAAGGAAAGATCTCCGCTGAGAAAAAACATTCCCTGGATAGTCTCCAATCCTATTTTTCTAAGAGAGGATAAAAATGAGAGCCCTTGATTTTCGAAAAATGAAAAAAATTGTTCAAGGTTTCAAGAGCAAAAGAGTCCTGGTTTTAGGAGACTTGATGCATGACAAATACATCTGGGGCCATGTCATCCGCATCTCACCAGAAGCGCCAGTTCCTGTTGTTGAAGCCTACAAAGACACTTCCTGTCTAGGTGGAGCTGGAAATGTCTGCCAAAGCCTGAAAAGCCTGGGAGCTTTTCCCATTCTCGTCGGTGTTATCGGCGATGATAGCGAGGGTGAATGGATCAGAAAAAATGTTCAAGATAGCCGGGGAATTTTCATCGATAAGAGCCGACCAACAACCTTAAAGACACGAATCATCGCTCACCACCAGCAGGTGGTCAGGGTCGACAGAGAAGAAAAGAGCCCGATATCGCCGCGGGCGGAAGAGCAGATACTTAATTTTATCCAGAAGGAAGAATATCACGGCATAATTCTCTCCGACTACAATAAAGGAGTACTCACAAAATCTCTCACAAGCAAAGTTCTCTCTTTTGCCCAAAAGGGAAAAATTCCTGTTTTTGTCGACCCCAAGTTCGAGAACTTCTTCCTCTTCACTCCTATTACACTCATCACCCCTAACCACCATGAGGCGGCAAGGATTGTCCATCGCGAGTGCGACACGGATTCCCAGGTCGAGAGCGCGGGCAAGGAAATCCTCAATCGAATCGTAACGCCTTTCCTCATCATCAAGAGGGGAGAGCAAGGAATGAGCGTCTTTGAAAAAGACAAAAAAGTGATTCATATCCCAACGGTCGCTAAAGAGATCTATGACATCACTGGAGCAGGGGATACCGTGATTGCCACAGCGGCTCTTGCTCTGCTTTCAGGGAGCTCGATCTTGGAGGCTGCTGTCCTTGCCAACACAGCGGCCGGAGTCGTGGTCGGCAAGATTGGAACCGCCTCTGTTACCCCCGAAGAGCTGCTTGCCTCTCTTAAATCTTGAAACAAGTCATCAGGAAATATGGGGACATAATACTTAATTCCATTACTTGATTCGCAGTCGGGAAATATTCTGCTTTAGGAGAATTGAATTTGGTATTGTGTCCCCTTATTTTTATTGCCTCTTCAGCTTAAGGAGGAAAATCATTATAATGGTAATATAAAAATGTGTGGTGTCATTGGAATCTACGGCAACAGCGATGTCATAAAGGACATCTACCAGGGCTTGCTGGCTATCCAGCACCGCGGCCAGGACTCAGCCGGAGTCATAACCTATGACGGCCGCTTCCACATCAAGAAAGGAAATGGACTGGTCAGGGACATCTTCACTGCGGAAAATGT
>CAZJXZ010000263.1:0-3683 GCA_964549955.1 uncultured Eubacteriales bacterium | reverse complement strand
GAAGGTCTTCTCTTCGGCTGACAAGCCTCAGCCCTTTGCCCCCGCCTCCTGCCGAGGCTTTGAGCATCAGAGGAAAGCCGATTTTTTTCGCTTTTTCCCAAAGTTCTTTCTCATCCTTTAAAGACTCAAGAGTACCGGGGATAATCGGCACTCCAGCTCTGGATATCGCCACCCGGGAAGAGGTCTTGTTCCCCATGGTCTCCATCGGCTCTGAGGGCGGCCCGATAAAGACAATGCCTTCCTCCTCGCATCTTTTCACCAGCTTTGGGTTCTCAGCCAGAAAACCATAGCCAGGATGGAGAGCTTCGGCTTTGGCCTTTTTTGTGACTTCGATGAGCTTCTCGATGTTGAGATAGCTCTCGGAGGGCGTTGACTCACCGATATAATAAGCCTCCTCCGCCAGCCTGACATGAAGCGCTTTTCGGTCTGCTTCAGAATAAACGGCAACAGGAACGATGCCCATCTCGCGGCAGGCGCGGATTATTCTGACCGCAATCTCGCCGCGGTTGGCGATAAGGATTTTCTTGAAGATTTTTGCCATTTCGCTTTTCTCGCTTTATTTTGAGCCTAGTTTACCCTTTTTTTGGCTTTCTTTCCAGCCCGGCGATCTAAAATAAACGAGTTAGATAAAATGTCATTGCGAGGTGCCGTCTCGCTCTGATTGTCATTGCGAGGAGCGCAGCGACGAAGCAATCCAAGATGTCATTGCGAGGAACGAAGTGACGAAGCAATCTCATCCAATTAAGAGATTGCCACGGCGCTACGCGCCTCGCAATGACAAGATGGACGCCACGCCCTTCGGGCTCGCAATGACAAGGTAAAAGCACTTAATGCGTTCGGATTAGCGAGTCTAATTATAAAGGAATGTTTCCGTGCTTTTTGGGAGGATTCTTGTCCTTTTTGTTCTCGAGCATCTGCAGAGCAGCGATGAGCTTCGGCCTGGTGAATTTTGGCTCGATAATCTCATCGAGATAGCCTTTTTCGCAGGCAATATAAGGATTAGCAAATTTTTCCCGGAATTCGTCAACCTTTAGCTTTCTGAGCTCTTCTGATTCCGCTTTCTCCTCAAGCTCACGCTTGTAGACGATATTCACCGCTCCCTCTGGCCCCATGACAGCGATCTCGGCCGTGGGATAGGCATAGTTGACATCCGCCCGGATATGCTTCGAAGCCATGACGCAATAGGCTCCGCCGTAAGCTTTGCGGGTGATGACTGTGACCTTGGGCACAGTGGCCTCGGCAAAGGCATAGAGGAGCTTAGCCCCATGACGGATTATGCCGCCGTGCTCCTGAGCAACGCCGGGCAAAAATCCAGGCACATCCTCAAAGGTGACCAGGGGAATGTTGAAGGCATCGCAGAAGCGGACAAATCGGGCTCCTTTATCAGAAGCGTTGATGTCCAGAGCACCGGCAAGAAAATCAGGCTGGTTGGCGACAACGGCCACGGATTTTCCAGCAAGGCGGCCAAAGCCGATGACAATATTCTTGGCATATTCAGCCTGGACTTCGAAGAAGTAGCGGTCGTCCAGAACCTCTCTTATGACCTTGCGTATGTCATAGGGCTGATTCGGGTCATCAGGAATCATGAAATTGAGTTCCTCGCTTGTCCTGTCAGAGGGGTCGGATGTCTCCTTGAACGGAGGGTCTTCCATGTTGTTATCTGGAATGAAGGACAGAAGCTCCCGAATCAAGGCTATGGTCTGCTGCTCATTCTCGGCCTCAAACTGAGCGACTCCGCTTATCGCGTTGTGAGTCTCAGCCCCTCCTAACTCTTCCATGGTCACGTCTTCATGGGTGACGGCCTTGATCACATCCGGTCCGGTGATGAACATGTTGCTGATGTCCTTGGTCATGATGATGAAATCGGTGATGGCCGGAGAATAGACGGCGCCTCCAGCACAAGGGCCCATGATGGCTGAAATCTGGGGGATGACTCCTGAGGCAAGGACATTCCTCAAGAAGATATCGGCATAGCCGGCAAGGCTTGCCACTCCTTCCTGGATGCGCGCTCCTCCAGAATCGTTGAGGCCGATGATCGGCGCGCCCTGCCTCAAGGCCATGTCCATGATTTTCACGATCTTTGCCGCATTCGCACCGCTGAGAGAGCCGCCGAACACCGTGAAGTCCTGGGCGAAGATGAAGACTGTCCGGCCGTCGATCTTTCCGTAGCCGGCGACGACTCCATCTCCATAGATTCTCCTCTTTTCCATTCCGAAATCATGGCTCTGATGCATGACAAGCTTATCTGTTTCCTGGAATGTGCCTTCATCGAGAAGGAGGTTTATTCTTTCCCGGGCAGTCAGTTTCCCTGCCTCGTGCTGCCTGGTTATCCTTTCCTTGCCTCCCCCCAATTCAGAAGATTTTATCTTCTCCTCAAGCTCCCCTAATTTTTTCTCGATAGTCATTGATTTCTCTTTCGACTGGCAGTCAAAGCTTGACTTTGCCCCAGTCTTTCAGGAATTTTTCCATCCCGATATCGGTCAAGGGATGGGTCACCATCTTTTCCAGAACAGCGAAGGGCACAGTGACAATATCTGCTCCGATGAGAGCAGCCTCGACAACATGGAGCGGATGCCTGACACTGGCCACGATGACCTCTGTCTCAAAGCCATAATTGTCGAATACGCCCATGATCTCTTCCACCAATTCCATGCCTGCCTGAGAAATATCATCGAGCCGGCCGATGAAGGGGCTGACATATCTTGTTCCGGCTTTGGCAGCCAGAAGGGCCTGGTTAGGAGAAAAAATCAAAGTCGTGTTGACCTGGACTCCTTCTTTAGAAAGAACTTTAGTCGCCTTCAGCCCTTCGACGCAAATCGGGATTTTGACCACGACGTTTTCGGCAATCTTCGACAAGGCTCTCGCTTCTTTGATGATATCCTTGGAGAGTTTCGAAACGCATTCGACGCTCACTGGGCCGGGAACAATGCGGCAGATCTCCTTAATTAAATCTTTAAACTTCAAATTCTCTTTGGAAACGAGGCTGGGATTGGTTGTCACTCCATCCAGTATCCCCCAACTGGCAGCCTCCTTAATCTGCTCCAGGTTCGCTGTGTCCAAGAAAATTTTCATTTAAACCTCCTCCTTGATTTTCATCACAGTGTTGGAAAGAGTCCCTATGCCTTCGATCTGAACATCGACTCGGTCGCCCGCAGACATAGGCCCTACGCCGGACGGCGTTCCAGTGCTGATGATGTCTCCAGGATTGAGAGTCATGATTCTGGAGATGAACCTCACCAGGAAGGATACTGGAAAAATGAGGTTTTTTGTGCTGGATGACTGTTTGAGCTTGCCGTTGAGAAAAGTCTTGAGCCTCAACCCGGAAGGGTCGACATCAGTAGCGATGCAGGGGCCGACAGGCGCAAACGTATCGAAAGACTTGGAGCGCGTGAATTGACCGTCCTTTTGCTGGAGGTCTCGAGCTGTCACATCGTTCAAGCAGGTGTAACCAAGGATGAAGTCTTCAACTTCTTCATCATCGCCGAGATTTCGAGCCTTTTTCTTGATGACCAGGGCGAGCTCTCCCTCATAATCGACTCTCTTTGCCATTCTGGGATAGATGATGATCTCACCCGGCCCGACAACAGCTGAGGGGGGCTTGAGAAAGAGCAGAGGCTCCTCAGGCAAAGGCCTTCCCATCTCTCGGGCGTGGTTCCTGTAGTTTGCTCCGACAGCGACAATCT
>CAZJXZ010000262.1:0-3690 GCA_964549955.1 uncultured Eubacteriales bacterium | reverse complement strand
GCCCGCGCTCAAGCGGGCGGAGGCTTTGAGCTTCTGGACGAGCGCTTCTTAGAAGGTGAACCTCACGCTTGCTTTGAGTGTTCTGATTCCAGAGACAGAGCTGATGACCTTGTAGCCAGAGGCCGCTGTTCTTGCTCCGGTCTGGCCGAAGCCTTCTGCAGTGGGGCTCCAGCGGTAGGTGTCGTTGAGTCCGACGCCGACACCCGACCAGCCGAGAAGATTCTCGATGTCGATATAAGCCCCTATCCTGCCGAAATCAGCGATTCTGAATTCTTTCTCGAACCTCAGGTCAAATGTATTCCATGACCTGTCATATCTTGCCCCTGTTTGTTCAATGCTTATGTAGTAGTCGGTCTGGACAGCATTGTTAGCCGTGCACCAGGCTGCAGGAGGTCTGATGTAGGTACCCCTGTTCCATGGGTTGCCGCTCTGGAACTGGTAGAAGCCGCTGACGAAGATGCGGTAAGGAAGCTGAGCCGTGCCCCAGAGCTTGACGACAAGGGGCCTGTCGATGTTCTGCTTTCCTGAGGCGTTGACGAATTGATTTGGATCGTCACCAGCACCCGACCATCCCCAGCTCTGGTCGTACCAGCCGCCGATGTTGCCGTAGGCCTTGCTGTAGACGATGTTGCCGCCGAGCTGCCATCCCTCAGACATGCGCTTGTTGAAGATGAGCTCCACGGCCCAGTATTTTCTCTCCAGCTCTGGAACGTTGGTGAAACGATAGAATGTGGGTGGTGCCGCACCAAGCGGAGGCGAATTACGCCTGACATAGAAGGTGACATCTTGAGCCGGATACTTGTCGACTGCAGGAATAGTGGTATTGAAAGGAATCCACCAGTTCTGGGCTTCTTCCATGTCGATATGATACCAGTATTTTCCTAAATCTGGAGAATAAAGAACATCCTCGAGAATTCTACTCTTTGACTTGTAGATAAAGTTTAATCCCAGGGAGAAATCCTTGAAGAGCTCATGCCAGATGCCGGCCGTGAACTCGTGGTTGATAGGAGATTTGGTATCGGGGTCGAGTCTCTGCTTGGCGAACTCAGGGTCCATGCCTCTGAAGTCAGTTCCTGGATAGATCTGGTATGTGTCGCCAATATTGGGATAGTTGTCGGCATTGGTATCCCACCAGTAAAAGGCGAAAGACCTGGGGTAAAAAGGATGGAGCGTCGAGAAATACTGGAGCATTAAGTATTCTGTGTAGCCTGAATAGGACGCTTTCAGAGCTGTCTTTCCGTTTCCAAAGACGTCGTAGGAGAGCCCGATTCTCGGAGAAAAGGAGTTCCAGGAAATGATGTCCTTCCAGTCCGGCGAAGTTGCTTCTTCCCAGGGATTAAGGCCTTGAGGCCATGTCGTAGGATAAGTGGCTGCGATATAAGGTCTAACGACATTTTCTCCTATCCAGTAAGAAAGCGGTGCTCCAGCCCTCTTGGTGATAGCCGGCTTCCAGCCCCAGGAGCGGTCGAAGCGGATGCCTGCATTCACCGTAAGCTTGCCGAAGAAGGTGGCAGAATCCTGGAGATAGGCGCCGATTCTTCCTCCCTTGTCCTGGATCTTGGTCGAGCCTTTATCCTGGCCGCAGATGTAGAAGGCGACATAGCCATAAGTCGGATATCGATAGTAAGGGTTCGGATTGCGGCTGTCGGTATACCAGAGCATATTGTCCTGGCGATACCAATCCCAGTCGCCGTAAGTGCCTTCATACTCCACGCCGCCTTTTAACTCATGGTTTCCTCCGAGGAAGTTATCCTGGAAGCGGGTGAAGGCTCCGCTGACCTGGAATCTTTTCCTGAGGTATGTTTCATTGAAGCGGGCTGTGGTCAGGCCGCCGTAGAGGTCGCCAAGGTTATCAATATAAGGAAGGTCTTGGGCTTCCGGCTGCATGGGAATCGGGAACCAGCGGTGGACATAGGAGACTCTCAGGTCAAAGAATGTGTTCTGGTTGAGGAGGTAGCTCAAGTTTCCAGTTCCGGTATAACCTTTCTCATGGTCCCAGACTCTGGTGGAGATGAAAGGCGTCCTTGAGCCAGCCTGCTCGTACATCGGCCGATAGATATTGACATAATTGAACATGCCCATCAGCTTGATGTTGGAGGTGAGCTGCGAAGTGAGCTTGACAAACCCCATCTTCTCTTCATGCTTCCAGTCGTAACCTAAATGCTGACGGCCGAAGAAATCCGTAAAGGGGATGAAGTTTGTAATCTGCTCTGTTCGGATGTAGCGGCCGTTGCCGAAAAACCAGAGCTTGTCGAGCAAAATCGGTCCGCCTACAGTTGCCGAGCCGTCAATATTCTGTTTATCGACCTGCGGCTTGACGACTCCCAAGGATGTAATCTGCTCATCTGTCCAGAGGTGCTGGTTCATGCCCTCATTGGTGTAATACATTACGGCTCCGCCTGAGAATTTGTTCCCTCCGGAGCGGGTGACGACATTGATGTAAGCTCCGTCCGTGTATCCGACCGAGGCTGTGTGTCCGGCAGTGACGATCTCGACCTCATCCATGACATCGAAATTGATGTTGGTCAGAGGATACATGACCACCGGGTCGTTCATGTTCACGCCGTCAAAGGCATAGGTGTTGCTGCGGACAGTGGCGCCGTGAATCGAGCTTGTCCTTCGGTAGGTCATTCCTTCGGAGATAGCTCCTGGAGCAGCGTTGACAATATCATAGAGGTCCCTGGCCAGCGGAATGTTCTTGAGCACGTCTTTGTCCATAACGACTGTGATCTTTGACTGCTCGACATCGACTGTCGGCGAGGCGGCGGTGACTGTGACTTCTTCCTGGATGGCAGCCATCTCCAGGGTGATATCGATGTCAACAAACATCCCGACTCTGACGACAATCTCCTCTCTTTTCGTTGTCTTGAAACCAGCCAATTCAGCGGTCAAGATGTAGCGGCCTGGCGGAAGCGCCGGGAATCTGAATGAGCCTGTTTCAGTGGTTACGTATGACTTTGTTCCCATCAGAACAGGAGAGGAGACGGTGACCGAGACTCCAGGGAGAAGGTTGCCCTCGCTGTCCTTGATTGTGCCGCGGATCGAGCCTGTCGTCTCCTGAGCGAGAATCGCAGAGCAAAGCCCGAGGGCGAAGAGAAGAACCATTAGAAGTTTGAATGATTTTTTAATCAATCAGTCCTCCTTTTTGAATTTTGCCCTTTCCCTTTAAAGGTTCAAAGGGAATTCCCTCTTTTTCCTTAGAAACAGATGGAAAAAGATACTGATAGAACATTTTTTTTAAAATTCGAATCCCCCTCCATCACCTCCTTAATAATAAGGACTTTGTCTATGGCAACTGCAATATTTATGCCAAGTTTTTTATTCAGTTCTTATGCAGTTAATTATTTTAAAATAAATTACTTATTTATTTTTTCCAGGTCGAGCCTATTCAGAAATATTCAAAAAATTGAATTATATCCAAATTTTTGATTTATCTGAACAATTTCTCTGAATTTGAGAATTCTTGATTTTGGAGGTGAATCGAATTTCTTGTCTTGCGGGATTCTTTCTTAATAAAATATTTATTTTTCTTTGAAATGGCTTTTGCCAACTTACTCTGTCGTTTTGATTGGAAGAAGAGGGAGGGATTTCTCCCTCCCTCTCTTTTCAGCTTAGAAGCTCCAGCGCAGTCCAAGGCGCATGGAGCGGACTCCGTAGACGCTGGTAATCAGGCGATAGGTTGTGGAAAGT
>CAZJXZ010000261.1:0-3701 GCA_964549955.1 uncultured Eubacteriales bacterium | reverse complement strand
CGAGACAACCACAGTCCTTGAAGCAGATTTGGGCTGGCTGGTCAAGTTTCAGAAGAACGGTTTTCTGGGCAAGGAAGCACTCCTCAAGCAGAAAGAAGAGGGCATAAAAAGAAAGATTATCGGCTTCGAGTTGTTGGATAGAGGAATAGCCCGCTCTCACTACCCTGTTTTTATCAAGGGAGAGAAAGTTTCCGAAGTCACTTCAGGCATTTTCTCTCCTTACTTGAAGAAAAGCATTGGCTTGACTTATCTTCCTATTGAGTGCACAGAAGCAGGAACTGAATTTGAAGTCGGAATCAGAGATAAGAAGGTTCGAGCCCGGGTCGTTCCCACTCCCTTTTACAAGAGAAGCGAGAAGCCTTAGTTTTTATAAAGCAAGGAGGAAAAAATGTATCCTTCAGACTTTTATTATACCAAGGACCACGAGTGGATTCAGGTCAGAGGCGACGAGGCGACTGTGGGGATTACCGATTTTGCTCAGAAGCAGCTTGGGGATGTTGTCTATATCGAGCTTCCCGACGTTGGAAAGCAACTAGAATTTCATCAGTCGATCGGAGTCATTGAATCAGTCAAGGCCGTCTCTGATGTCTATTCTCCTATTTCTGGAGAGGTTATCGAAGTCAATTCTGCGTTGAATAATTCACCTGAGCTGATCAACAGAGATCCTCACGGCCAAGGATGGATTATCCGTCTGAAGGTAAGAGACATAATTGAGCTGGAGAAGTTGATGTCAGCCAGCGAGTATGAAAAATTTTTAGAAGGACTCGAGGCTTGACAATGAGTTACATCTCCCTCAGCGATAAAGACAAGAAAGAGATGCTGGAGCGAATCGGCGTATCCTCCATGAAAGAGCTCTTCCAGACCATTCCCCAGGAGGTAAGGCTGAAAAAGAATCTCAGCTTTCCCTCTCCCTTGACTGAGACCGAGCTCCTTCATCATTTCGAGAAAATAGCGCAGAAGAATACATACTCAGATTATCTTTCTTTCTTGGGCGGAGGCGCCTATCCCCATCTCATTCCCTATGTGGTTGATTACCTGAGCTCCAGAAGTGAATTCGTCAACCCCTATACTCCCTACCAACCTGAAGTCAGCCAGGGAACACTTCAGGTCATCTTTGAGTACCAGACCCTCATCTGCCAGCTGACTGGAATGGATATCGCCAATGCTTCGCTTTATGAAGGAGCCTCGGCTGCGGCTGAGGCTGTGCTGATGGCCTATCGCTTGAAGGCAAAACCCAGGGTCTTGGTGGCACGAAGCCTTCATCCTCAATACAGGAGAGTCGTCGAGACCTATGTCAAAAAACTGGGGATAAAAGTTCAAGAGGTCGGCTATTCAGAAAGAGGAGAAATCGACTTTGAAGACCTCAAGCAGAAGCTGGACAATGAGACGGCCGCGGTTGTTGTCCAGTCACCCAATTTCTTTGGAGCAGTGGAAGATTTCAAGACCGTCTCTGACCTTGCTCGCTCGGCTCAGGTTTTATCCATAGCTGTTGTCGCTGAGGCTGCTTCTCTCGGAATCCTCGAGGCTCCAGGAAAGCTCGGCGCTGACATTGTCAGCGGAGAAGGACAATCCTTCGGCATTCCCTTGAGCTTTGGCGGTCCTTATCTCGGCTTCATGTCTTGCTCCAAGGATTTCATCCGCCAGTTCCCGGGCCGGATTGCAGGTCAGACGAAAGATGTAGACGGCAAAAGAGGCTTTGTTCTGACTCTATCCACGAGAGAGCAGCATATCAGGCGGGAGAGGGCGACTTCGAATATCTGCACCAACCAGGCCTGGTGCGCTTTGAGGGCAACCATTTTTCTTGAAACCCTTGGCCGTGAAGGTTTGAGGGAGCTTGCCTGGCAGAATATTCAGAAGGCAAACTACGCCCTGGATAGGCTCAGCCGGATAAAGGGCATCAAAAGAAGGTTCAAGGGAAGTATTTTTAACGAGTTTGTTCTTGAGTTCTCCAAGAGCTTTTCAAAGATTGAAAAGAGCCTCAGGAAGAAAGGAATCATTCCAGGGCTGAGTCTTGAGGAGTTCTATCCTGAGCTTTCAAACTGCCTCTTGGTCTGTGTGACCGAGATGCACGGCAAGGAAGATATCGACAGGCTTGCCGAAAGCTTGGACGAGGTTTTAAGAGGACGCTGAAAATGATTAGAGAGCTTCTGATCTTTGAAATCAGCGATAAGGGAAAAAAGGCTTTCTTGCTGCCCGAGCTTGATGTCCCAGTCAGGGAGGAAGTTGCGAAGAATCTGCCTCTGAGGCGAGAGGTCGAGGGCTTTCCCCAGGTTTCAGAGGTGGAAGTCGTCAGGCATTTCTTGCGTCTTTCGCGCACAAATTTTTGCGTCGATGAAGGCTTCTATCCTCTGGGCTCCTGCACCATGAAGTACAGTCCCAAGATAAACGAAAAGATTGCCGCTCTCTCCCAATTTCTCTGCGCCCATCCTTTCGCTCCTGTGGACTCGGTCCAGGGCAACCTCGAGATTCTGAAGACAACAGAAGAGCTCCTGGCTGAGGTCACAGGGATGGATGCTTTTAGCCTTCAGCCTTCTGCCGGAGCTCAAGGAGAGCTTTTGGGGATGATGCTCATCCGGGCTTGCCTTGAAGAGCGGGGTAATCCGAGGAAGATTGTCCTCATCCCTGATTCAGCCCATGGAACAAATCCTTCAAGCGCGCATATCTGCGGCTACAGCGTTCAGGAAATCAAGTCCAACGAAGCAGGAACGATCGATTTGTCGAGTCTTAGCCAGAGCATGACCGAGGAGGTGGCGGCGCTGATGATCACCAATCCCAACACCTTAGGAGTCTTCGAGGCTGATATAAAAAAGATTGCTGAGATTGTGCACTCCAAGGGCGGCTTTGTCTATATGGATGGCGCGAATTTAAACGCCCTGGTTGGAGTCTGCAGGCCGGGTGATATGGACGTCGATGTCATTCATCTCAACCTGCACAAGACTTTCTCCACGCCTCATGGCGGCGGAGGGCCTGGCGCCGGGCCTGTCGGCGTCAAGCAATTTCTTGAGCCTTATCTTCCTGTTCCTGTTATCGAGAGAAAGCTGATAAAGGATGAAGAAGATTTCCGTCCTGATTCTTCTCTCAAACCAGGAAAGAAAAAGAATTTTAAATATGCCCCGTATAAATATTCTCTCAACTTCAATCGTCCTAAGAGCATCGGCAAAGTCCGCAGCTTTTTTGGAAATTATCTTGTCATTGTCAAAGCATTAGCCTATATTTTATCCTTAGGTGCTGAAGGATTAAAGGAAGTCGCCGAGGTTGCGGTTTTGAATTCCAACTACATCCGCAAGAGCCTGGAGAATGACTATCACCTGAAGTACACGACGCCGACCCTTCATGAGTGTGTTTTCTCTGATAAATTCCAGAAAGAGCATGGAGTGCAGAATATTGACATCGCCAAGAGGCTTATCGATTTCGGAGTTCATCCCCCAACCATGTCTTTTCCCTTGATTGTACCTGGAGCGCTGATGACCGAGCCCACTGAGACCGAAAGCAAGAGAGACCTCGAGATATTCATCGAGGCCATGAAGACCATCGCCAAAGAGGCGAAAGAGAATCCTGAGATATTGAAATCCGCGCCGCATAATTCTTATGTCAGGCGTTTGGATGAGACAACAGCGGCACGCAATCCAATTTTGAGGTGGAAAGAGGAAAAAAAGGCGGGCTGATAGATAAAAAGAAGGGGAATTGGAGGATAACCTTAG
>CAZJXZ010000260.1:0-3713 GCA_964549955.1 uncultured Eubacteriales bacterium | reverse complement strand
GGAGAATTGTCAATGAGAAAGCCAGAGGGATCAAAATGAGTTCCGGTTTGAATTTTCTTGGCTTCTCCCGGCCGGCAAACCACCTCCAGGTCAGAGTGCAGAGCAGAGTGCCTATCAAGGTGACAAGAGTTATGTCCAGAAGTTTTTCTGGAAGGTGATAATGAACGACCAGAATCCAGTGGACAATTTCATAGATCAGCCAGCCACCGCCGACAAACCCGGCCAGGATCTCAATGATCCGCTTCTTTCTCAATTCAAGAAGAAAACCTTTGGGGCCTGAAGGCTTTCCTTTCCTTGCAGGCTGAACTTCCCTTTTGGCAGGGCTCATATCTTCGCTCTGTTATCTCAAACTTATAGCAGAGCAAAAAGTTGAAGTCAATTAGAAAGCAAGTTTGCTGGACTCGTCTCAGTCCTCGGCCGAGGTGGGTCTTTTCGCGTCGTTGCGGAGAGACGCTATCCTCTCCATGAGGTTAGCCTATTTCTTGAGGTCTTTCTCCAGCTATGGCAGAAGCATATTATCCCCCGCATCCAGAACGGACTGTGTTTTTATTTCGCGCTTGTCACAAGAAGTAAGCTTGCGCTCGGCGGCGTCGCCTCAATCCAGACCTTCGGTAAGCTGATCAATTTCCATCCCCACCTTATCAATCACCTTTATTACATCAGGGAAAGCATTGGTAGTGATGGTGAATTTGCCGCTCTAAACGAAAAGAATGCAGTCATGAATGGGAAATTTGACTCTTTTTGCCTAAATCATTATCCTATGCTCAACCCTGCGAGGGGAAGAATGGGTCATGAAGTGTCCCAAATGTCATTCCGATAATCCCGAGGACAGCTCCTACTGCGGCAAGTGTGGGATTAAGCTTGTTCGCTTCGAAGAGGTCCGCATCTCCGAGACCAAGACAGGCGAAACACCTTTAAAAGTCCTGACTAAAGGAAGCCTTTTTGCCGGGAAGTACAAGGTCATCGAGGAGCTGGGCCGGGGCGGGATGGGGATTGTCTACAAGGCTGAGGACACAAAGCTCAAGCGCAGGATTGCCCTCAAGTTTCTCCCGGCCGAACTCACCCGCGACCCAGATGCCAGAGAGAGGTTCATACAGGAAGCCCAAGCTGCCTCGGCTCTGGACCATCCTAATATTTGCACCATTCACGAGATTGAGGATACAGAAGCCGGCCAGATGTATATCGCCATGGCCTGTTATGAGGGTGAGAGCCTGAAAGAAAAGATAGCACGTGGGCTTCTGGAGGTCGAAGAAGCCATTGATATAGCCATTCAGATTGCCCAGGGTTTGGCAAAAGCGCATCAGAAAGACATTGTCCACCGGGACATCAAGCCGGCCAACATCATGATTACCGGTGAGGGAGTGGCGAAGATTTTGGATTTCGGGCTGGCCAAGCTCGCGGGACAGGTGAGGCTGACCCGCACGGGCACAACAATGGGGACTGTGGCCTACATGTCCCCTGAGCAAGCCAGAGGTGAAGCTGTTGACCATCGGACCGATATCTGGTCTTTGGGCATAGTTCTTTATGAAATGCTGACCGGAGAGCTTCCCTTCAAAGGGGAATACGAACAGGCATTGATTCATTCAATTCTCAATGACCAACCCAAAAGATTGATGAAAGTCCAAAAGGACCTCCCGCACGAGTTAGACCGCATAATCGGAAAAGCCATTGCCAAGAATGCAGGCGAACGGTATCAGCATAGCCGTGACCTTGAGGCGGATTTAAAAGTGCTCAGAAAGCGGATTGAAACAGAAAAAGAAGAAAAAAAGCTGACAAAGCCACTGTCTTTAAAACGAAAATTACTCTACGCAGCGGCAAGCCTGATCGTTCTCCTAGCGATATTTTTCCTGGCAAAAATAACAATTTTAAAAGAAAAGCAAAAGCCGATCGATTCCATTGCCGTGTTGCCGTTTCAGAATCTTTCAGCTGATCCTGAACAGGAATATTTCTCCGACGGCATGACAGAGGCCCTCATCGCCGAGCTATCGAAGATCAAGGCTTTGCGGGTGATTTCGCGAACCTCGGTCATGCGTTATAAGAAGACCGAGAAACGTCTGCCCCAGATCGCAAGAGAATTGAACGTGACTGCGATTATCGAAGGTTCGGTGCAGCGGGCTCAGGACGAGGTGCGCATCACCGCCCAACTCATTCGGGCAGCTCCGGAAAAACACGTCTGGGCAAACTCGTTTACAAAGAATTTCAAAAATATACTGGCGCTTCAGAGTGAAGTGGCCCAGGCCATTGCCAGAGAAATCAAGATCACGATGACAACGGAAGAACGGCAGCGCATGGCGAGCTCGCGGCCCGTCGACCCTGAAGCGCACGAGGCCTATCTCAAGGGACGATACTTCATCAATAAGTTCACAGAAGCGGATATCAGGAAAGGCATGGCCTATTTTGAGCAAGCAATTGCCAAAGACCCGGGCTTTGCCTCAGCCTACACCGGGCTGGCTGAAGGATATGACATTCTGGTCAGTTCGGGCTGGATGCCGAAAAAAGAGGCTCTCCCAAAAATCAAGGCATTGGCGCTGAAGGCTTTGAGCATTGATAAGTCCCTTGCCGAAGCCTATGCCTTTATCGGCGATGCTGAATTTTATGATTGGAATTGGAAAGCAGCCGAGGAGAACTTCAAGCGCGCCATCGAGCTTGATCCCAATTACGTAACTGGGCATGCCTATTATGCTTGGTACCTCCTGTTGATGAAAAGATATGATGAAGCTCTTAGCGAGGGTCAACGCGCTCTTGAGCTCGACCCGCTTTCTATGACTGCCAATTACGTCTTAACAGGTATTTTCATGTTCAGGCAACAGTATGATCGTGCAGTGGCCCAGGCCAAGGAAATGCTTAGTATCGACCCCAACTTCACCGATGCCTACGTCTTCTTCGGACGGAGCTATCTGGAAAAAAAGATGTTTAGCGAGGCTATCGCCAACTACAAGAAGGCAATTGAGCTTGGTGTCTTTAATTCTATGGTCAATCTTGCCCAAGCCTATGTGCTCTCTGGAAATGTCATGAAGGCACGAGAGATTCTTGCCGATCCAAGAACAAAGAATCTGCCCTCATCAGCGCTCGCAATAATTTATGCTTCTCTCGGCGAAAGAGACCGCGCTCTTGAACTTCTGGAAAAAGCCTATGAAAAGCGCGAGTTCCACTTGCTCATGATCAATGCTGCTCCAAGAGACCTCTTACCTGGGTGCGAAAGCCTCCTTGCTGACCCCAGGTTCCAGGCCTTGATGAAAAAGATAGGATTAGAAAATTAGCCGACGAAGCGCAGAGGAAAAACGTGATGTCTCGTCTTAATTAGGAGAAAGAAAATGATTCCGAAGACAAAACTTGGAAAATGGGCAGGCGGATTGTTAATCGTTTTCCTTGTGTTTCTTATAGCTCTTATCCTTGGCAGAAATGTTGCAAGACTCCCACCAGGGACTCCCCTCATTGTCATAGTGGGCATAAGTATGATGATTGCTGGAATTGCCACGTTCGTTGCCGGGATGATTAGCTTATTTAAGCTCAAAGATCGCTCATTCGTCGTGATATTGGCTATAATTTTCGGGTCCCTTGCCATGCTCATTATCGTAATAGAGGCGGTGGAAAGTATTATTTGGCGCTTAACTCACTAGGGGATAAAGATAGCAATTCTTGCCGGAGCTTCCGGCGCATGACGTACTAACGCGGTTCGCGACTGCTGATCAAGACAATATCCTGATTTATGG
>CAZJXZ010000259.1:0-3713 GCA_964549955.1 uncultured Eubacteriales bacterium | reverse complement strand
AGCGCTCTCCTTCTGGCGTCTTTGCTGAGTATCTCGGCCTTATCCCTCAGCCAACCTGCTACCTTGAGAGCCTGTGCTCATCGAGCAGCACCGGGCTGAAAATGGCTTATGCCTTGATAAAGTCTGGCCTTCACCATGTTGTGGCCGTCATCGGCTTTCAGAAGATGTCAGAGATTTCCTCAGCAGAGTCCCAGGAAAGGATGGGCCGCGGTGCTGACATCCAGTGGGAAAGTCCTTTTGGAACGATGATGCCAGCCTATTACGCCATGTTTGCCAGAGCTCACATGGCAAAATACGGAACAACGCTCGATGATTTGGCTCTTGTCAGGGTAAAGGCTTCGACTTACGGCCAGGTCAATGAAAAAGCGGTCTACCGCAAGCCGGTGACATTCGAGATGTTCAAAGACCCGCAAAATCCATTATCCGGGCCTGTGGCTAACCCGCTTCGGGTTGGAGACTGCTGCGCCAACGCAGATGGAAGCTCCTGCCTGATTGTAGCCAGCGAGGAAAGGGTGAAATCTCTGAGCAAGAAGCCGGTCTGGATTCTGGGGCTGGGAGCTGCCTCGGCCAGCGTTAATCTGGCTGGCAGGGATTCTTTCTCAGGGCTGGCTGTTGCCCAGGAGGCTACTGCGCAGGCTTACAGGATGGCTGGCCTGAGCCCCAAGGATATCGATGTGGCTGAGGTTCATGACTGCTTCACGATTTCTGAAATTATAGCTTACGAGGACTTAGGCTTTGCCAAGCCAGGAGAAGGAAAAGAGCTGGTGAAGAGCAAGGAGACTTATAAAGAAGGGAGCATTCCGGTCAATGTTGATGGAGGCCTGCTCTCCAAAGGACATCCCATCGGCGCCACCGGCGGCTCCCAAATCAGGACCATTGTCCTCCAGCTTAGAGGCGAGGGAGGCGAGATGCAGGTCAAGAATCCGCAGATAGGGCTTGTGCATAACATCGGCGGCGTCGGCCTTTATGGAAACATCACCATTCTCGGGAGGTAATAATGAGCAAAAAAGAGATAGATGACCGTTTCAAGAAATTCGGGACAGTCAGCTTTACCTCCACCACAAAGGTCAACAACTTCATCGACTACCTTGAGCAGGGCAAGGTCATGGGCACTCGCTGCAAGAGCTGCGGCCAAATATTCTTCCCTCCCAGGGCTGATTGCTTTAAGTGCCTTTCGAGCGACATAGAATGGTTCGAGGTTTCCGGCAAAGGGAAACTTGTCACTTACAGCAGGCTCCAGTATGCGCCGTCCGGATTCGAAGGCGATTTGCCTTACCGTATCGCTGTCCTTGACTATGGGGATTATAAAATTTTCGGCAGGATTGCCGCTGAATTGCCCGAGGAAGAGATTCAGCTGGGGATGGAGATGAAGACAGTGGTCAACAGGCTTCCCAACGGCCAGCTGAATTACGTCTTCCAGAAAGCATAGAGAAAGAATTTTAAAAGCTCGGCATTCATATCGGGGGTGCTTTCGCAGATAGTTTATCTTTCCCTGAGCTCATTAGAGAGAGGATTTTTCTACTCGACAACGAGAGGCTCTCTAATATTTTTAATTTATGAACTATCAGCATCTTCCCTAATTGCCGATTGAAAGCAGAAGGAAATGTGTTTCTTGACTTGGAGAAGTGATATTGATATTTTTGTAGTCTCTAAAAGGGAAGAAACAAGGAGGAAAAATGACTGAAGAGAAGAAGCCACTCATAAAGAAAATTCAGGCCACAGGCCAGATGAGAAAAATCATGTCCGATTACTTCTATGCGTTGCATAACGCTTCAAAAACAGGCTCGGCAAAGATTGCCTGGTGTACGAGCGTCGGCCCTGCCGAGCTCTTGCTCAGCTTTGGCTTTCTTGTCCATTATCCTGAAAATCACGGAGCCATGCTCGGCTCCACTCGGACAGCCAATAATTACATCCCCGCTGCCAATGCCATCGGCTTTTCTCCTGATATCTGCTCTTATCTAACGAGTGATATCGGCTCTTTCCTCAAGAAAGAAACACCATTGTCAAAAGCCTACGAAGGAATCGATGCTGTTCCCAAGCCTGATGTCCTGGTTTACAACACCAATCAGTGCCGTGATGTCCAGGATTGGTTTAGCTGGTATTCAAGAGAGCTGAATGTCCCTGCTCTAGGAATATCCACCTATCGCAACATTGGCGAGATAAAAGATTATCACCTTCAGAGTGTTGTCGAGCAGATCAAAGATTTGATTCCATCCTTAGAAAAAATCTCAGGAAATAAATTTGATATCGACAAATTCCGGGAAGTCCTCGGCCTCTCCATAGAGTGCACTATGCTCTGGAAGAAAGTTCTTGAGACAAACACTGCCGTGCCGGCGCCGATGAGCTTCTTTGACGGCACGATTCATATGGGGCCTGCCGTGGTTTTGAGGGGCTCGCCTCAGGCTGTGGAGTATTACAGAGTTCTTCTTCAGGAATTGGAACAGCGGATTGCCAGCAAGGATGGAGCAGTGAAGGGAGAAAAGTTCCGGTTATACTGGGAAGGGATGCCCATCTGGGGGAAGCTCAGAGACATGGCTGAGCTTTTCATAAGCCTCAAAACAGCGGTCATCGCTTCGACCTACTGCAACAGCTGGATCTTTGAAGCTTTCGACCTCAAAGACCCTTTCATGAGCATGGCCCGCGCTTATACGGAGATATTCATTGTTAGGAATGAAAATTTCAAGGAAAAATATATCGAGGAGATGATCAAGAAGTATAAGATCGATGGAATTCTCTTCCATGATGCCAAGACTTGCCCCAACAACTCCAACAACCGCTACGGAATGCCGCAGAGATTGGAGAAAAAGCTGAACATTCCCACCCTGACTATAAACGGCGATTTGAACGACCTGCGCTGTTATTCAGAGGAGCAGGCCAAGACCAACATCGAGGCTTTTATCGAGCAGCTCGAAGCAAGATAATGAGGTAAAAATTTTCGCCGATGTATTACTTTGCCGGAATTGATGTCGGAGCATCGACAACCAAGTCGGTGATTATCGATGGGGAAAAAAAGATTCTCGGCCATGCGGTCATAAATTCCGGCGCTGATTTCAAAGCTGCAGCCGAAAGAGTCTTCAAGAGATCTCAAGACAAGCTGGCAAGAAAAGCCCAAAAAAATTTTTGCATTCTATCCACTGGCTATGGAAGAGCCAATGTCCGCTTTGCCGACATGACAAAGACAGAGATTAGCTGCCATGCCAAAGGAAGTTTTTTTTATTTTCCACATGCTCACACCCTGATCGACATCGGCGGCCAGGATAGTAAAGTCATCAAGGTTGATGACGCCGGAAAGAGAATAGGCTTCAAGATGAACCGCAAGTGCGCGGCCGGAACAGGAGCTTTTCTGGAAGAGATTGCCAACCGCCTTCAAATAAATATCGAGAAGCTTAACGAGCTTGCCGAGAAATCCAGCGAGAGCATTCAGATCGGAAGTTACTGCACGGTGTTCACTGCCACAGAAATCTTGACCAGAATCAGAGAAGGAGTGAAGGTCAAGGATCTGGTCAAGGGCATTTTTGGCTCGGTCATAAAAAGGGCCCTGGAGATGGACCCTTTGGAAGGAAACATAGTCATGAGCGGAGGAGTGGTGGCCTACAATCCTTTCTTGGTTAGGATGTTTGAAGAAAAATTGGGAAGGAAAGTTTTTGTGCCGCCTCTTCCGCAGTTAACAGGCGCTTTTGGAGCGGCCTTGTATGCCTTAGAGGCAAAAGGAG
>CAZJXZ010000258.1:0-3729 GCA_964549955.1 uncultured Eubacteriales bacterium | reverse complement strand
GATATTCAGCTCTCGATGTAAAAAGACGGTAGGGTTCCTCAACGCCTTTGGAGATCAAATCGTCGATGAGCACAGCTATATAGGCTTCATCCCTGCGGAGGAGGAAAGGTTTTTTCTTGTTTATTTTCAGAGCTGCATTTATGCCAGCCATCAGCCCCTGAGCAGCTGCCTCTTCGTAGCCAGAAGTTCCGTTGATCTGTCCGGCCAGGAAAAGATTTTCGATTTTCTTTGTCTCCAGGGAAGGATTGAGCTGGGTGGGGACAACCGCGTCATACTCGATTCCGTAGGCTGGCCTGAGTATTTTCGCCTGGTCTAGGCCAGGAATGCTCTTCAAGATTTCCCTCTGGACTTCCAGAGGAAGGCTGGAGGAGATGCCGTTGACATAGATTTCAGCTGTATCCATGCCCTCTGGCTCGAGAAAAAACTGGTGCCTCTGATGATGCGGGAACTTAACGACTTTGTCCTCTATGGATGGGCAGTAGCGGGGCCCGATTCCCTTTATTATTCCGCTGTAGAGAGGAGATTTATCCAGGTTTTTTCTTATGAGTTCATGCGTTTTTTGGTTGGTGTAACCAGTGTAACAGATGATTTTATTTTCCAGTATTTTTTGCGTTCGAAACGAGAATGGAACCGGGTCCTTATCTCCTGGCTGAGGTGTGAAACGGACCCAGTCGATGGACTCTTTGTGGAGCCTCATCGGCGTCCCTGTTTTCAAGCGAAAAGTCTTCAGGCTCAATTTTTTCAGATTTTCGCCTAATTCAATCGAAGCAGGCTCGTTTGCTCTTCCTGCCGCATAGCTGTGGAGGCCGATGTGTATCAGTCCATTGAGGAATGTCCCTGGGGTAAGGATAACAGCTTTGGCCAAAATCCGATGGCCGTCTAAGGTCATGACGCCATAAGCCCTGTTGTCTTTGACCAGGATTTTTGCCACAATTCCCTGGAAAAGCTTGAGGCGAGGGACTTTTTCCAGCCAGGTTTTCATCGTCAACCTGTAAAGGGCTTTATCAGATTGGGCCCTTGGCGCTTGGACAGCGCCGCCCCGACTTCGATTGAGGAGCCTGAACTGGATTCCAGTCTCGTCAGCCAGAAGGCCCATCAATCCGCCCAAGGCATCAATCTCCCTCACCAGATGTCCTTTGGCCAGGCCGCCAATGGCAGGGTTGCAGGACATCTGGGCAATCGTTTCAAGATGAATGGTGATGAGGCAGGTCTCAAGACCCATCCTGCTCGCAGCGTATGCCGCCTCGCAGCCTGCATGGCCTGCGCCGATGACTATGACCTCGTACTCATCCCATGAGTTCATTATTCTTCCTATTTTCCGACGCAAAATCTGCTGAAAATGTCTCTAATGACATCATCGCTTCGTATTTCACCTGTCATCTGGCCGATCATAGGGATGGTCTTTCTGACTTCTTCGACATAGAACTCCTCTGGATACCCCTTTTCAAGCAGGCTTTTGGCGTTAGCCAGGCATTCGAGGATTTCTTCAAGAAGAATTTTTTGTCTCAGGTGGAGAACGACCTCTTCATCCCTTTTATGGGTTGGCACAAAGAAATTATAGGTGAGCTCCTTGAGCTTCTCTAAATTCGTTCTTTTCAATGCCGAAATTTCAAGGGCAGGGAGGGATTTTGCATGGCCTTTTAAAGCCTTGATGTTCATTTTCAGGGGAAGGTCGATTTTATTGAAGAGAAGAATTGTCCTCTTGTTCCTGAATCTTTGAATCAACTTAAGGTCTTCAAGCGTTTCCTTCCTGGAGGTATCAAAAAGAAGAAGAACCCCTTCAGCCTGAGAAGCCAATTTTTTCCCCCTCCTTATCCCTTCTTCTTCGACAGGATGTCGAGGTATATCCAAGCCTGCCATATCAATCAGGGTAAACAGAGCGTCTTTTATCCTAATTTTTTCTGTCAAATAGTCTCTTGTCGTTCCAGGATAGGGAGTGACGATCGCCCTTTCCTTTTCGAGAAGAGAATTAAATAGGGTTGACTTGCCGACATTTGTCCTGCCTGTGATTGCCAGCCTTATTCCCTCGGCCAGCAATTTTCCCAGGTTGTAGCTCTCGATCAGCTTTTTTAAGGAAAGGACCGCGCTTTGGATCGTTTTTGAAATCTGTTTGGAGGAGATCCGCAGCCCTTCCTCAGGGAATTCGATGCCGGCTTCGATTTGAGAAAGGAGATGGATGATTTTACTCCGGAAAGAAGCCATTTTTCTGGAAAGGCTGCCTTCAAGCTGGTTGTAGGATATCTTTGCCTGCTGGTAGCTTGAAGCCTGGATGATGTCGTTTATGGCTTCCGCCTGGATGATGTCGATTCTCCCTTTCAGATAGGCGCGGAGAGTGAACTCACCGGGATTGGCATGTCTTGCTCCTAATTTTACTCCGAGGCGGACAAGCTCTTCCAGGATAACTGGGCTGCCGTGGCAGCTTATTTCTACCACATCCTCTCTGGTATAGGTATGGGGCTTGGGGAAAAAGGTCAGATAAGCTTCCTCGAAGAATTCTTTGCGTTCATAATGATACAAGTTACCGAGAGTTGGCGTCCTTGGCTTGATTTTAGTCTTTTCTTTCTTGGCTCTGAAAATTTTTTTGGCGATCTGGAGCGATTTCTTTCCGCTCAGCCTTACAATGCCCAAACCGCCATATCCAACTGGAGTAGAGATGGCGATAATCGTATCCTCGAGCATAATTTATATATTAATTACGGCGGCATAAACAGTAAAGAGCTAAGAATTGGAAGCTGAGCATTAGTTTAATTCAATTAATCAATGAGTCACATTGATGAAAAAATCCATTTCATGGATTTAATTTGTTAAAAAAGCGAAAGGAGGAGAGAGAAAAAGCTATTGAGTCTGGCTTTTTAGGGGATAGATTTTGATTCGCTTCAGAAATCCCTCGCCTATGCTTTCTGTGGCCAGCCCGGGAATTTGATTGACAGCGATATGAACGATTCTTCTTTCATATGGATTCATCGTATCCAGGATTTCATCCTTACCTGTCTCTGAAACCTGCTGAGCAATCTGCCTGACGTACTCCCTGAGCTCTTTTTCTTTCCTTTTCCTGTAGAATTCACAATCAGCCTGGACTTTTTGGGGAGAGATTTTGTTCAGGATGTGTTGAAAGGCCAGGAGCAGCGAAGCATCTTTCCTGAGCAGGAGGTGTTTATCTTGTCCTTCAAAGATGAGAAAGATCATGTCATTTCTTCTTTTTATCTGATAGCTGAGGTCGAAAGGAAGGCGGGAGAGAAGCTTATCCAGAAATTGAGCCACGAGATTTTCTTCAGCCTCTTTCTTAGGCCAGGCGCGGATAACAATCTCTTTGGTTTTGATGCCGAAGAGCTTTGTTTTTTCAGCGACAATCTCGTAGTTTATCTTGCTCCTTGGCAGCTTGAGGACATGCTCGGCGAGGCTGATAACCTCCTCTAGGTTTTTTCCTTTGAATTCTTGTTCCTGATTATTTTTTTCCTCTTTTTCCATGCAATTCTCTCTTTTTTCCTTTAGCCAGGCGATTCATGATGTACTGCTGGCCGATCTGAAGAACATTCGTGGTCAGCCAGTAAAGGATAAGGCCGCTCTGAAAACTCATCAGCCAGATGGTGAAAATAAGAGGCAATATGAGCATCATCCTTTGTTGAGTAGGTTCAGCAGTGGTTGGAGTCATTTTCTGGCTGATGAATTGGGTAATGCCCATCAAGATGGGAGTCACATAATAGGGGTCACGGACAGATAGGTCTTTTA
>CAZJXZ010000257.1:0-3730 GCA_964549955.1 uncultured Eubacteriales bacterium | reverse complement strand
CGCATCCGCAAGGAGCCTGTCTCAGACGCCGAGATGGAGACCGCGATCAACTACTACCTTGAGAGCTTTTCCAATTCCTTCGAGTCTCCCCAAACCACTATGTCCACCTTCGCCAACCTAGAGATGACCGGCAAGCCGATGGATTACTACAAGACCTACAGAGACAAGATCAGCGCCGTGACCAAGGCCAAAGTGCAGGAAGTCGCCAATAAATACATCCAGCCGAACAAAGTCATCATTTTGATCGTCGGGGATTTTGAGCCGTGCAACAAGGGCGGCGATAAATGGCCAGGCCCGCTGGATAAGCTGGGAAAGATCCATAAGATCAGCCTCAAGGACCCGCTGACTGGAGAATGATTGATGCCCGAGGAGGGAAAAATGAGAAAGATCATTTTTTTTATGACATTTCTTCTTCTCAGCCTTGCTTTTCTGAGCATCAGCCTTCTCTATGCCCAGGAGAAGACTATCGACCTGCCTAAAGGAACAAAAGTCGAGAAGCTTGGTACAGGGAATTTCAGGTTTGTTCTTCCCAATGGGCAGAAGGTCGAAATCAAAGGCTACGATTCAAGCACCGGGATCATAGGAGACTGCGGCATCTATGACAAGGGAAAGCTGATCATGAAAAGAAATCAGGGAAACCTGAGGGGAATAATCGACCCAGACCCGCCTTCTATAATAAAAGTTCCCAAGGAAAAGACCTATGCCTTATTTGAAGGAGAACTGCTCAACCTGAAGACTCTGTCCAGAGTTCCAAAAACGGATTATGTGCTGATCGATGATGATGTTTCTTGGCTTCCGGCCACGATTCAATTCAAGCCTGAGGCGTCAGGAAAAACAGAATTGTCTCCACAGCCCGACCCGCCGGGGATGAAAACTGTTAAGCTTCCCAAAGGAACAACAGCCGAGAAAGTCGGGCAGGGACATTTCAGATTCTTGCTTCCCAACGGGCAGGCAGTAGAAGTCAGGAATTATAATCCAAAGACAGGCATCATAGGCGACTGCGGAGTTTATGACAAAGGAAAGCTGATCATGAAAGGGAGCCAGGGAAACTTGAGGGGAATAATCGACCCAGACCCGCCTCCTGTTGTTATACAATCTCCTAAGCAAAAGATTTGTGTCTTATTTGAAGGAGAGTTGATTAACCTGAGAAATCTTTCCAGAATTCCAAAATCAGATTATGTGATGATTGACGATGACGTCACCTGGCTTCCGGCGACAATAAAATTTAACTGAGGCATTGCTGCAGAGGCCATTGCTGTTTGAAGCAGCGGATTTTCGAAAAGAAAGACCTGCTCTTGGCAGAAACAAAGGAGAGAAAATTTAAGGCCTTTATCAGAGTCGCTCAGAGGACGATGATTGAGCGCAGGGCTTCGCCCTTTCTCATCAGGTCAAAGGCCTTGTTTATATCCTGAAGCTTGAATTTATGGGTGACCACAGCCTGAAGCTGTATTTTTCTCGTTCTGACCATTTCGATGATCTTGGGATAGTCCACTGGCCGGCAGCCCAGAGAGCCCAAGATTTCGATTTCTCTAAACATCAGCCTTCCGGCGTTGAGGGCGACATCGTGGGGAGAATACCCGACCTGGCAGTGCCGCCCTCCGGGCCTGATTGAGGCTGTAGCCAGCTCGATTGTCTTCGGGTTGCCGATGGCTTCGATGGAGATATCCGCGCCTCCACCAGTCAGTTCTCTTATTTCCTTGAGCAGCTCTTTGTCTGTTTTCTGGCTGGAATTGATCGTGTAGTAGGCTCCCAAATTTCTTGCCGCATCCAATTTATAATCCGAGATGTCGATAGCTATGACTGAGGCTCCGCAGGCTGCTGCCATTTGGACCACGTTTATTCCAACTCCGCCGCAGCCAAGAACGACAACTGAATCGCCTGGCTTGACCTGAGCACGGTTCTTGACAGCATGGTAAGGCGTGGAAATGGCATCAGCAATGATGCATGATTCTTCAAGCGGCAGCTCCTGGGGAAGATGCTGGCAGTCCTTGGAAGGGACACAGATATATTCAGCAAAAGCGCCGTCCACATGATTTCCGAGCATGACCATGTTTATGCAGATGTTCTCCCGGCCGAGGCGGCAGTTATCGCAGTAGCCGCAGGAAAAGACAGGAGGGATGATCACTCGGTCGCCGACCTTGAAGTTTTTGACTTTAAAGCCAACTTCCTCGACCACGCCTGACGCTTCATGCCCGAGGATGATGGGCGGCTTCTTGAAAGTGGGAACGCCATGGTCGATGTAATGCAAGTCTGTGTTGCAAACGCCGCAGGCTGCGATTTTTACCTTAAGGTCGTTGGCGCCTGTCTTTGGAGTTTCAACCTCTTCAATGACCAGAGGCTTGTTTGGCTCATGAAAAACAGCTGCTCTCATTTCTTCCTCCTTTATCTATTTTTCCAGAGAGGCTTCCTTTTCTCCATAAAAGCTTTCAGTCCCTCGTGGGCATCTTCGCTGGCCATCAATTCCGTCAAGTAAGACTTCTCGATTCTCTCCAAACCTTGGAGAAAGCTCGTTTCTAATCCGAGATAAATTGCTTTTTTTGAATGCTTAAATCCGACCAAGCTCAATTCTGAAAGAGGCTGGAGGAAGTTCTCGAGCTCTGAATCGAAAGACGCCAGAGGAACGACTTTGTTGACCAGGCCCATCTTCTCGGCTTCGGCAGCATCGATGATTTTACCTGTTAAGAGCATCTCTGAAGCTTTTTTTAGCCCGACTAGGCGCGGCAGGATGAGAAGGGCGACTGGGGCGATGACTGAAAGTTTTATTTCAGGCTGGCCGATTTTCAGGTTGTCGGCGGCAAGAGCCAGGTCGCAGAAAAGAGCGATTTCACATCCCCCGCCCAGGGTTAGGCCTCTCAAGGCGGCCACGGTTACCTGGTCCAATTTCAACATATTACGGAAGATATCGTGGAAGACCTGGAGCATCTTCTCAGCTTTGTCTGCCGTATGGTCAGCCACATCGACTCCTGCAGAAAAAGCCTTTTCACCGCCTCCACTTATAACCAGAACCTTGACCTCTTTGTTGCCGGCGAGTGAGCTTAAAGCCTGGTTCATCTCTTCCATGGCGGCAATGTTCAAGATATTCAAGGGAGGACGGTTGATGGTCAGGAAGGACTTTTCGCCTTTAGTTTCAAAGATGATGTTTTGGAAATTTTTTTGAGTCACGTTTTCCTCTTTAAAAATGGTTTTTTCACTAAAGAGGAAGCGGATTGAGATGTAATACATATCATCTGATTCTCGCTCTGTCAACTGTTTTAATAATTTGACTTGGTATTTTTCGTGTGCTATAAGGTTCTGGCTGAAAATTTAGTAAAAATAAGATTTTCTTTTTGATTCAAGCTTTCGTCCTTTTATCAATAGTTCAAATGCTGGCGCAGGCGAAATGAATTTTTTCAAATTGTCGCAGCGATGATACCGAGCTATTACGAGCTTATTCCTGAAACCTGCAAGCATCTATCTGGAAAAGCTTTGTTAAAAAAGCTTTTTGAGTGAGAAGGGAGGTCTTAATGGGAAAAGTGGCAATCATCGGCGTCGGACAGAGTGCCTTTGTCCGGGGATATCCAGGCTCGATACGCGAGCTGGCTTTTGAGGGATTTAAGGAGGCTATGCGGGATGCCCAGGTCGCTTCAAAGGATATCGATGCTTCTATCATCTGCTCGGCTCCAGAGTACGATAAACAGCGCTCTCCTTCTGGCGTCTTTGCTGAGTATCTCGGCCTTATCCCTCAGCCAAC
>CAZJXZ010000256.1:0-3748 GCA_964549955.1 uncultured Eubacteriales bacterium | reverse complement strand
GCTGAAGAATGTCAAGGTATTGAGCAAAGGAAAAGATTGAATCATCGTCGGTCAGTTCGGAAAAGTTCTTGACCTTGTCAAAGAAAATGCGGATGTTCTTTATCTTCAACTCTGCCTGAAGGCTCTTCTGCTCGACAAGGGATTTGAGATAGCCTGTCTTCTCCAAAAAGGCATAAATAACTCTGCCCGCATTCTGGGAGCTTGAAAGCTGGACAAAGTCGAGAAGGTCCTGGAAAATCTTCTTTATTTTTGCTGCGCTGGAATCGGAGATGTCGACGGGGCTATGGCCTTCGTGGATTTTCCTAAAGACTTTATGCAGAGCAAGGTTCTTCTTCTGGGCATAATTGGAGATAAGGGTTAAATCATAAACATCTGCTTTGTAGACTTCGGACAGGGCAAGGTAGAAAAGGCTGGTGCTGTCCTCAAAGTCGGTCAGGGATTTGATGAAAGAAACGAGAATTTTCACTTCATCCTGGGAGTAAAGGCCCCGACTTCCAGAGAATCGGTAAGGGATCTCCTTCATATTCAGGGCCCTGAGAAAAGGGTCGGCATCGGCATTCCGTCTGACCAGGATGGCCATCTCGCCAAACTTGTATCCCTCTTTAGCTCTCTCCAGGATGGTTTCTGAAACTTTGTCAGCTTCCTGGGAGAGAGTATCAAAGGGGAGCCTGAAGATGCGCTTACCCCCTCTTCCGGTATGAGACTTAAGCTTTTTATCTATCTTCTCTTCGTATTCCAGGCGGTCCGGGTTGTTCTTGACGATGAGCTGGTAGGCAGAGTCAAGGATGTCCTGGGTCGAGCGATAATTGACGTTCAAGACAACTTTTTTATAGTCGGAATAAACTTTTCGAAAACTGTGGATGTTGCTCAGGGACGCCCCTCTGAAACGAAAAATGCTCTGGTCGTCGTCTCCGCAGACAGTCAGGTTGCGGTGCCGCGCTGCCAAAAGCTTGAGGAGTTCGAACTGGATGTAGTTTGTATCCTGGAATTCGTCAACCAGGATATACTTGTACTTCTCTTGAAAAAGTCTGAGAATCGAAGGCCTCCTCCTGAACAGCTCCACCACCAGCAAAATCTGGTCCTCAAAATCAATCATCCCCTCGCTCTTCAACAATTCCTGGTATTTCTTGTAGAGCCGAGATAGTTCCAGATGCTTCAGCGCGTTTTCCTTCTCTGCCTCATTCGAGGCTTTCTTGAGGAGACTCTGAGAATAGCTGACGTATTCCTCGGGCTTTATCTCTTCCTGCTTCAGCCTTTTGATCGAGTCCAAGAGCTCCTGGATATGTCTTGTGGGAAAGCTCAGAGGGCGGTAGTAATCGAGCGGAAAATCGAAGAGATGCTTTCTAAAAAAAATAGCCTGCTCGACATCATCCAGAAGCTTGAAGTCCGGAGAAAAGCCAAGCTCGATTCCATAGTCTCTCAAGACTCTTTCTCCGAAGGAGTTAAAAGTGCTGATCTCGACAAAAGAGTAGCTGTAGGGAATCAGGACATCGACTCTCTCCTCCATCTCGTTGGCTGCCTTCTCGGTGAAAGTCACAGCCAGGATTTCCTCTGGCCTGGCTAATTTTTGGGAGATGAGATAGGCGATGCGCTGGGTGATGACCTTTGTCTTTCCTGTCCCGGCCCCGGCGATAATCAGCAGAGGTCCTTTGCTGTGGGTCACAGCTTCCCTTTGGGCGGAGTTCAGACCCTTCAATAAGGGATGAAGGTCTTTTGGACTGCGTGATCGGGGCATATCAAGAATGAAAGATAAATTATTTACTTCTCTTTTATGATGAGAACCATTTCATCTTTCTTCATCAGCCAGAGTCTCTCTCTTGCTTTCTTCTCCACAGCGTTTGGATTAGTCTCCAGCTCTTTTATCTCCTTCTCCAATCGGCCTTTTTCGCCTTTCAGGCGCTCCAATTCTTGGAACAAGGCCTTGTATTCTCTCTGAGACCTGGAGAGCTCAATCAGCCCCTTCTTTCCAAAAAAAGAGGCTGTGAGCAGGATCAGAAAGAAAAAGCACAGTCCAGCGCCGATCAACTTTTTCCGCAAGGGAAAATGGCTCTTCTCCTTTATCTCCATCACGAAACCAGCTCCATTCCAAACCTCACCAGCTTCTCTAATTCTTTCTGTGATTCGGATTCGGCGTAGCAGCGGATCACGGGCTCTGTCCCTGAAAAGCGGAGGAGAAACCAGTCATCATTGGCAAAATCCAGTTTTATACCGTCGATAGTCTCAAAATGCACAACCTTTCTTTTATCAAGCTGATGGGGAGGATTCTTGACCAGTTTTTTCAGTTTCTTCTCTCTTGCCGGATTCAAAGGAATGGTCTTCTGTTTTCCCACTTTTTTTCCGTATCTCTGGAACAGGTCATCGACCTGTTCCGATAAACTCTTCCCTGAGGCAGCCATCATCTCTGCTACTAAAAGCCCAGCGAAAATCCCGTCCTTTTCCGGAAGATGGTCTTTTATTGCCATACAGGCGCTCTCTTCTGCACCGAAGATGATTTTTTTCTTAAGGAAAAGGTCGGCGATATATTTGAATCCAACCGGGGTCTTAAAAAGCGGCAGGCCGTACTTCCTGGCAATCCGATCGATGAGATGAGTCGTGGCCACAGAACGGCAAACTCCGCCTCGCCATTTTTTCTTGGTGACAAGGTAATCAAGGAGAAGGGAAAGAATCAAGTTCTGAGAAACAAAATTTCCTTTTCCATCGACAATACCGAAACGGTCGCCGTCGGCATCGGTGGCGATTCCCAGCTGGCACTTCTTTTCCAAGACAAGCTTCTTCAACTCTCCCAGATTTTTCTCTGTGCAGGAAGGAATTATGCCGCCAAAATAGGGATCAACATAGCCATGGATCTCCTCGACAGGAATTTGATTCTCCTCAAGAATCTCATCCAGATACTCCCGGCTCGTCCCATAAAGCGAGTCGACTCCAATCCTGATTTTTGATTTGCGGATGAGGCCGAAATCAATCTTCTCCTGGATAAATGCCAGATAATCCTGCTGAAGGTCAATTTTCTCGATAAACTCAGTCTTGGGATAGTAGGGACAGATCGAGTGTCTTTTCTTCAAAAGCTTTATTTCTTCCTCTATCTGATCAGTGACTTCAGGAAGCGCGGGCGCTCCTGTCTCTGTGTTGAGTTTCAGTCCGTTGTACTCCGGCGGATTGAAAGAGGCTGTGAAATTCACTCCTCCCTCAGCCCTTCTCTTGATCAGCTGATAGGCCTGGGCTTGAGAAGGGGCATCCCTATCTGTCAGGAAAACATAGATGTTGTTGTTGGAGAAAACTTTGGCCGCTTCAAAGGCGTATCTCTCTGAGAGAAAACGGGTATCGTAATTGACAACGACCGACACCTTTCTTTCAGGAAATTTCTTCTTCAGATAATTAGCCACGGCTTGGATGACTATCCTCACATTATTAAAGGTAAACTCCTTGCCCATTATGGCTCGCCATCCTGAAGTTCCGAATTTTATCATCGCTTTTTTTCCAAAATTAACACAAGACCTGGCGAAAAGCAACAGGGGAGCTCAGGCTGAGCAGCTCAAAAACACCCAGCTTTTCCATCGCCTGGCGGAGGCTGAGTGGCGAGAAAACCGTTTGAGGGCTGAGCGGGCATGGTTCCTCGCCTGAAAGGCGAGGAGAGCGAAGCCTGAAACCGAGCAGGCTTTGCCTGATTTGTGGCTTGCCACAAATCAGCGGGGGAGCCGAGGGGGTATGTCCCCTCGGTCGCAGGACGCTTTGAAGCGTCCGAGAAGGG
>CAZJXZ010000255.1:0-3759 GCA_964549955.1 uncultured Eubacteriales bacterium | reverse complement strand
TTCAAGGATGATCTCCGGCCTGTCATCTCTTTTGTATGGCCACTTTTTTCGTGCTTGACGGATATCGTCCAGGTCAATTTCTTGAATGAGAAAATCTTTATCGAGGTAGGCAGCCTGGGCGACGAGCTCGCCCAGCGGATTGTAGATGAATGAGCCTCCGGCAAAGCTCTTTCCGTCTTCAAAGCCGACCCTGTTACAGAAGAAAAGAAAAGCGTTGGAGAAGCGCGAAATGGCTTCTCCCATCAGCTCCCACATCCGGCTCGTTTCATAGGCTTCGCCCGAGGAGATTCCTCGCCCAGGGGCGGCGCTGATGACGATGATGATTTCTGAGCCTCCAGCGAAGAGGAGATAGCTTGCGCCGTAGTGGAGAAAGTCTCTGCAAATCAACATGCCTGTCTTCCCATAGGGGCTGGAAAAAGTCTGGAAAGTTTTTCCCGAAGCGAAAAATTTTCCTTCCTCGAACATGCCGTGAGTCGGAAGGAAAACCTTACGATGGATATGAAGGATTTTTCCTCCGGATAAGAATGCGGCTGAGTTGTAAAAAAGGCCTCTCTCCTTTTCTTCCACAAACCCAAAGACCAGCGAGAGCTCACGGCTTGCAGCTTGAAGCTGGCCAAAGTAAGGATTTTTTTCTGGGGAAATGGCGACCTCTTCAACAAGGTCCTTGAGTGTGTATCCGGTGAGGCTGAGCTCAGGAAAGATGAGGAGGTCAACGGCTTTCTTTTTTGCCTTTTTGATGTATTGGAGATGGAGAGCAAAATTTTTGGCTACATCCCCCAAGTGAGGAGCGATTTGAGCTAATCCGATTCTCATCGTTGAAAAGTTATCATAATTCCCCATCCTTTTCAATTAAACATTCCTCGCTCAAGGTGGCATCCTAAATTCAGTGAAAATTATAAAGTTGTAGAAAGGGATTCTGTCGCCGGGTGCCTTGGTAGGCCTGGATCTGGGGATTTTGGGAAATCGCCTCATCCCTAAAACCTTTTAAATAAATAATTGAAAATTTTTTTAACCTTTGTATAATATATTAAAAAGTATGGAACACATCGGATCTTATCTGAGAGAAATCCATTTCAACGAAAAAAGCGGCCGTCTGGTCTTCAAACATAAAGGCATCAAGAAATACCTCTTCTTTGAGGACGGATTCTTGGTTTTTACCAAAACAAATCAGCCACAAGAATTATTGGGAGAATTCTTATTCAGGTTGAAAAGAATTCCTGAAGAGATCTTTCTAAGAATCGACCACTATATCGAGCCCACAGAGAGCATAGGGAAAATATTGATCAAGAGCGGTGTTATATCCAAGAAAGACCTGCATGCAGGCCTGATGTATCAGATGAGAGAGACAACATTGAACATGTTTCCCATTTTTGGAGGCAGATTCGAGTTTGAGGAAAAGAGCGGCTATGTTGAAAGAGAATTTGGAACAAGAATAAATGTTCTCGACCTGATCGAGGAAGGCATAAGGCGGATGAGCTACAATCCTGAAATAAAAAAATTCATGGAGAAAAAAGTTCTCATCCCTAAAATGAAGGACTGCCTTGACCGTTTAACGGTAAAGGAAAGAGAACTGCTGGACATAATAAACGGAAAGCGCAGCGGTGATTCACTCCTGCGCACCACAAAATTTCGCTCCAGGCCTTTCTGGAAGAGCCTCTATCTTTTCTATTGTTTGAACCTCGTCGGTTTTCCAGGAGAGATGATTCCGGCGAAGAAAGAGAAGGTTGAAAAGCCGGCTGTGGATGATTCGGAGAAAAGGTTGGCCGAGGTAATTTCCTTGAGTGATAATCTTCCTAAGCTGGATTATCATGGCCTTCTCCATGTTTCGGCCAACGCCTCTCAAAACGAGATAAAAATGGCATATTTTCAGCTGGCACGGAGATATCATCCAGACCGCTTTGACCAAAACCTTCCGCCAGAGACAAAGATAAGGATTGAGGAGGTCTTTAGTCAGATAACAAAAGCTTATGAGGCTCTCAGTTCTGGAAAAGAGAGCCAGCGTTTTGAGCCCAGCAGGCCTACTCCTTCTGCCTATGACAAAATGGACCTAGAAAAAAAAGCAGACATGAAGTATCGCCAGGCAAAGTCTTTTTACAATCAAGGAAGATATCAAGAGGCGTTTGCTCCTATAGAAGAGGCTCTAAGATTAAAAAGGAACAAGGGTAGCTATCTTCTTCTGCTGGCGATGATAGAGATGAAAATTCCCGCTTTCAAGAGGAAAGCCGAGGAGGATTTCCTGAAGGCTATAGACTTGGAGCCATGGAACGTACCAGCTTTGGTAGAGCTTGGAAACTTTTACAAAGACGTCGGGCTCTCTGTTAAAGCCACCAAGATGTATAGAAAGGCCTTGGAGCTGGAGCCGGATAATAAAACTGCCCTCCAGGAATTGGGTTTAGAAAAGCCTAAAAAGAAGGGAATTAAAGAGTTCCTCCGCCTGGAAGTCTTGGCCAAGAAAAAAAAGGAAAGCTAACCCCTTTTAAACATTTTCAAGAATTCTTTTTCATCAAGGATGGTGATTCCTAGCTTCCGCGCCTTGTCAAGCTTGGAGCCGGGGGATTCACCGACAACGAGATATGTCGTCTTGCCGCTCACCGAGGAGGAGACAGCCCCTCCCAGCTCTTGGATGATGTCTTGTGCTTGTTCTCTGCTGAGAGAGGAAAGAGTTCCGGTGAGAACAAAAGTCTGTCCGCTCAAGGAAAGCCCGCGCGCTGGGCGCGGCTCTTTGTAAGAAAAATTAAGACCCATTTCTTTTAGCCTGCTGATCAGTTTCATATTCTCAGGCTGCTTGAAGAAAAAAGCAATGCTTTCAGCCACAGTAGGGCCAACATCTTCGACCTCAGTCAGCTCTTCCAAGGTTGCCCTGGCTAAGCTCTCCAGGCTCTTGAAATGGGAAGCGAGAGCCCGGGCTGTCCGCTCCCCGACATGTCTTATCCCCAGGGCATAAATCAGCCGATCAAGGTCTCTTTGTTTAGAGTTTTCGATTTCACTTAATAAATTCTGCGAACTTTTCGGCCCCATCCGTTCCAGCTTCACTAGCTCGTCGTATTTGAGAGAATAAATGTCCGGAATATTTTTGATAAGCTTTGCCGCCAAGAGCAGGTCGACCAGAGCGTCTCCTAGGCCTTCAATGTTCATCGCTCTGCGCGAGGCAAAATGGAGCAGGGCTTCTCTCAATTTTGCCGGACAGGAAGGATTTGTGCAGCGAGAGATGGCCTCTCCCTCAGACTTAAAAGTGGCTGAATGACAGACAGGGCATCTGGAAGGGAAGACAAATTTTTTTTCTTTCCCTGTTCGCCTTTCTTTCATGACTGAGACAACTTTGGGGATGACATCTCCACTTCGCTCGATAAGGACATGGTCACCGATTCTTATGTCTTTTCTTCTGATTTCATCCTCATTGTGGAGCGTGGAGCGGCTGATGGTGATTCCGGAGAGTTGGACAGGCTCCAGGATCGCCACCGGAGTCAGGGCACCCGTCCTTCCCACCTGAACGGTGATCTCCCTAATTTTTGTTGTGGCCTGTCTTGCGGGGAATTTGAAAGCGACCGACCAGCGGGGGAACTTGGCCGTCCATCCCAGCTTCTTCTGCTGCTCGGTTGAGTTGACCTTGACCACGATTCCGTCAACGTCATAATCAAGATTGTCTCTTTTTTCGCGCCATTCTTCCCAGAAGGAAATGACCTGCTCGAGCGTCGGGCAGTGACGAGAGTTAGGATTGGTTTTGAAGCCAAGCTCTCTCAGAGTCTGCAGGTTTTTCCA
>CAZJXZ010000254.1:0-3766 GCA_964549955.1 uncultured Eubacteriales bacterium | reverse complement strand
GGCAAGGAGAGCGGCTCCGGAGACTCGCTCTCTGCAAAAAAATTTGCTTTATCTCTCAGTTTCAGGCTATAGGCATCTGCGGCCGTAAAAGAAAAAGAGACTTTAGAAAGGATAGAACAGAGTGAGATTCGCAGAGCTTGGATATAAGGCAAAGAAGATGAAAAAGATTGTTTTTCTCGCTTTAGCTCTTTGCTTCTTCCTTTCTTTTTCAAATGCCCAGGACTTGACCAAAGAAATCATCAGCATCGAAAAAAACCAAGAAATTGAGAAAAAGTTGAGGGAGATGGACTTTGATTTCTTGATGGAGCACAAGAACAGAGTCTACCTAGTTGTCGGCTTTAATGAGCTTATTGCTTTGCAGAAAGAGAACATTGCTTACATTCTGGAAACCCAAAATTTTCGCTCTTCGAGTCCCAAGGAAATTTCCATCCAAGGAGGTGTGAACGGTGATTACCACTCCTATAAAGAGCTCGAGCAGGATTTAATGGCTCTTCAGGATTCCTATCCACTGCTTGCCCGAGTTTTCGCCATCGGTGAAAGCCTGGAAGGAAGAAACCTCTATGCCATCAAAATAAGCGACAATGTCTCCCAGGACGAGAACGAAGCTGAAGTCCTCTTCACCGGCTGCCAGCATGCCCGTGAATGGATATCAGTCGAAGTCCCTTATCTTTTGGGAAAATATCTTTTAGAGAATTATGCGACGAACTCAGAGGTCAGAAGCCTCGTCGAAGCAAGCGAGATATGGATTGTCCCTCTCTCAAATCCTGACGGCATTGAATATTCGATTCATTTTTACCGCTACTGGAGGAAAAACAGGCGCGACAACGGTGATGGCTCTTACGGAGTCGACATTAACAGAAATTACGGATACCAATGGGGGTTTGACAACAATGGGTCGAGTCCGAACACTTATTCTGATGTCTACCGAGGAGCTTCTCCCTTCTCCGAGCCGGAAACACAGGCCATTCGCGACCTCTTTGCCCAAAGGAACTTCAAAGCCATGGTCAGCTATCATAGCTATTCTCAGGTCATCCTCTATCCTTGGGGTTATACCACTGAGCCTACAGAGCAAGATAGCCTCTTGGAAGGAATCGCAGCAGCCATGTCCGGGCTGATTAAATCTGTCAATGGAAATGACTATGAGTATGGCCGATCAGGTAGCTCATTCTATCTGACCAACGGCGATACCACGGATTGGGCCTTTGGATTCTATGGCATACCCGCCTACACCATCGAGCTTCCTCCACTGGATATTTTGCACGGCGGCTTCTTCAACGCAGAAAAAGATATCCAGTCTATCTTCAATGAAAATCTTCCAGCCGCACTTTATCTCATTCGCTGGTCCATAGATAATTTTGGCCCGATAACTCCTCCTCAAGAGAAAGAGAGGAGAGACAACTTGAAAGAAAGGCTTTCCGAAAGGATTAGATTAAGACGTGACGAATCGCCTCCAGCAGATGCAGCCAACAAGAGAGTTGAGCGTCGAACTTCAACACCTAAATCCAATGGGGCCGAAATATCGAGACCGTCTCCTCTTCAAAAGAAAAAAATCATGCCTGGATTCTTTCGTTATTTCTCATCTTCCATCCTTTATTTCTTTAGGCCCTTCTGAATTTATCTAATGAAACTCGTTAGAGCATTGAATTGGAGAATCCCCAGCATAAATTAATCATAATCCATTTTGACCAGTTACTTCCCCTTTACAGAATTGGTCTTTATCGGAAAAAACCCTACAAAAAAGAAGATAGCATCTTAAATTCCGTGACAGAACCCCTTGCCACATTTGGGTGATTACCACGGAATTTAGGATGCTTCCAAAAAAGAAAATCTTGTTGACAAAAGAAAGTGAGATATATGAAATAGAGGAAAGGCTGGCAAGCAGCGATGTTTAATCTCCTCATCGTTTTCTTCTCGTCTCAAACACTGCCCGCAGAGACGAGAAAGGGACTCCCCTATTGGATTTTTTGGTTTCTCCTCTGTGTCATCCTCCTCCTCGTTGCTTTCATCTTCTTGAGAGATAAAGAGCTGAGGCAGAAGTTGAATTTATTTTTCTTCAAAGCAAAAAGACAATTGATTAAAATTCAGCTTCAAACCAGGCTCAAAAAAGAGAAGAGAAAAAAAGATGAGCTGATAAAAGAATTGGGGAAAAAAACTTGGAGGGAGGGTATCAGAGTTGTAAAAAGTAAAAAAATCGAAAGAAACCTCAAGAACCTAGAAAAAAACAGAATCCGTTTCCAGAAGAAACTGGAAGAGATAAACCTTGAAATAGAAGTGCTCAATAGCCAGCTCACAGGAAGCGACCAGAAATTTGATGAAGAGCTCAAAGAACAGAATGAAAAAATTAAGAAACAAAAAGAGAAGCTGGAAGAGGTCGATGAAAAGCGAAGGCAAAAGAAAGTTGATATCCTCCAGAAAAAACAAGAGGTTGAAGCTTTAAAAATAAGCTTGAAGGCTGTGAATAGAAAAGCTCAAGAAATCGAGAATAACCACAATCTGTCTGAGGAGAAGAGAGAAATTAAAAGAGCTGAGGTTGAAGAAAAGACAAATAGCCTGGAAAAGAAGAAAGAAATCATTCTTAAGGAGCTTCGTCAACTCAGGAAAGAGAAAACGGACGTAACCAAAGAAAAGCCTCCGCTTCAAGAAACGATAGAGGACTGCGAGAGAATATTAAGAGAAATGGAAGAAGCAAAGAAGGAGCAAAGGCATAAATTCCAGAAGGAAATTGAAGTCTGGGAAAGAGAAAAAGAAAAAATTCATGATAAACTCAGGGAGATTGTCAGGCAGAAAGAGCCTCTCTTTGAGAGCCTTGGAAAGCTCATCGATGAGCTCAGAATCGATAACGAGCTCCTTGATGTCTATTACTCCCAGATCGACAAGGCCGATAAACGCATTCGAGATTTAGAAAGACAGATCCATAATCTGTAGCTAAATACACCTCATTTACTCCTGCTTCTCTTCCAGTTTACAATAAAGCCATGAATAAGCCGAAAATACTTGTTCACCTTTGCTGCGCTCCGGATGCGCTTTATGTCTTGAGCCTTCTTAAGGAAGATTATGAGCTGTGCGGATATTTCTATAATCCCAACATTCATCCTCGCCAAGAATATGATTTAAGGCTGGAGGAGACAAGGAAAGTCGCCCGAACTCTCGAAATCAGGCTTTACGAGGAAATCTATGATGACCAACGATGGCTGGCGCTCACAAGAAAATTCAAGGACGAGCCTGAGAAGGGACGAAGATGCGATGTTTGCTATGCCCTGAGGTTGGAAAGGACAGCCCAGAAAGCCTCGGCCCTTGGCATTGAACTTTTCACGACGGTCATGAGCCTCAGCCCTTGGAAAAAAGCCGATTCTCTGAACCGGCTGGGAAGAATGTTTGCCAGTCGATATGGAATAAAATTTTTAGAGGCTGACTTCAAAAAGAAAGACGGCTTCAGAAAAAGCATCGAATTGAGCAAAGGCCACGGTCTCTACCGCCAGAATTACTGCGGATGTGTCTACAGCCAAAAGAAGCCGTGAGGGAAAACGATGTTAAGGATCAGACTGGGTGTCTCGAAAACACGCAGGCTTTACATTACAAGGCGAAGGCAAAGTGGTGAGAAAGCCGTGTGAAAGGCTGAGCGGGCGTTGCGAGGAGCGAAGCGACGAAGCAATCCCTCCAACAGGGAGAGGAGAGCGAAGCCTGGAACCGAGCTGCTTTTGCCTCGCTGGAGCAAAAGCTGCGTGCTTTCGAACCACTCTGCCTGAGCCTTCAAACGGTTTTCTCA
>CAZJXZ010000253.1:0-3775 GCA_964549955.1 uncultured Eubacteriales bacterium | reverse complement strand
CGAGGAACCGTGCCCGCTCAGCCTTCAAACGGTTTTCCAAGCAGGTGGCCTTCGCCCAGCCTTAAAAAAAGGAAAGAGATAATTATAAAAGGGATTGAGCTTGATTTAATAAATGATTTTTATATGATAATAAGTTAATTTATACGAGGAGAATCAATAATGAAATTTTTAACCCGAATGGCAAAAAGCTTTGTTGCCGGGGAAACAGTCGAAGACGCTTTAAAGGCAGTCAAAAAATTAAACGAGAAAGGAATCATGGCCACCCTCGATGTTCTGGGAGAAAGCGTGAAGAACAGGGAAGACTCCGAGAAAGCGGTCGCGGCCTATCTCAACCTGCTAGATGCTATTCCTCGAGCCGGAGTCAACTCCCATGTTTCCCTCAAATTGACCCAAATGGGGTTGGATATCGATGAGGAATACTGCTTCAAGAACATGGTCAAGATTGTCAGCCGGGCTAAAGAGCGCAATAACTTTGTCCGCTTCGATATGGAAGGCTCGCCCCACACCCAACGAACCTTGAACGTCTTCTACCGAGTCCGGGAGAAATTTGATAATGTCGGCATTGCCATCCAAGCTTACCTCCACCGCTCGCATAAAGACATCGAAGATTTAAACCGCGCCAAAGCTAAAGTCAGGCTCTGCAAAGGGGCCTACAAAGAGCCGAAGGAAGTTGCCATCAAGAAGATGAAGGATATCCGCGAAAATTTCATGAAGCTGACCAAGATGCTTTTTGAGAAAGGCGTCTACCCGGCTGTGGCCACTCATGACGACAAGCTCATCCGAGCAACAAAGGATTATGCGGATGGGCACTATATCTCAAGAGACAGCTTTGAATTCCAGCTCCTTTACGGTATCCGGAGCAAAACCCAGCAGAAGCTGGCTGAAGAGGGATACAGAGTGAGGATTTATGTCCCGTTTGGCACGCACTGGCTCCCTTATTTCTACAGAAGGCTGAGGGAGCGGAAAGAGAATGTCTTCTTTGTTCTCAAGAATTTGTTCAAGAAATAGCAGAAAGGTCTATTAGTCTTTTGAATAGAGAATTCGGGCCTCAAGATTTCTCAATCTCTAAGAATATTCTATCTAATCTTCCCTAATCCCCGGATATTTCAATCTTACGCTTCTCGATCAAAGCCACTTGGGCTGCAGCTAAACGGGCGATGGGGACTTGATAGGCCGAGCAGCTGACGTAGTCGAGACCGATCTTATGGCAGAAGAAAATAGACCGCGGCTCGCCGCCGTGGACTCCGCATATTCCGATTTTCAGGTTAGGCTTGGTTTTCCGGCCTTTCTCGACAGCCATCTTCATTATCTCACCCACACCGCTGAGGTCTATGGTCTCAAAGGGATTGCTCTTCCAGATCCCATGGGCTAAATAATAGGCAAGGAATCCGGCGCCATCATCACGGGAAAGGCCATAGATGGTTTGAGTCAGGTCGTTTGTTCCAAACGAGAAAAACTCAGCCTCCTTGGCGATCTCGTCAGCGGTGACGGCTGCCCTGGGAACTTCGATCATCGTCCCCACAGTATACTCGATCTTCACCTCATATCTATCCATCACTTCTTCAGCAACCCTTTGAATAATCTTCTTCTGGTTGGCAAGCTCTTCGCGCGTCCCCACCAGAGGAATCATGATCTCAGGATAGACCCTCTCTTTCTCCTTTGCCAGTTGACAAACAGCTTCGAAAATAGCCGTGGCTTGCATTTCTATGATTTCGGGGTAAGAAATTCCAAGCCGGCAGCCTCGATGGCCGAGCATGGGGTTGAACTCGGACAAGGCTTTAACCCGCTCCAGCAGCTTCTCCAGCTCTCTGACTTTCTGGTCATCCTCTTTTCCTGAAGCCCTCAAAACAGCCAGCTCGACCATCAGGTCCTCTTTCCTTGGGAGAAACTCATGAAGCGGCGGGTCGATGGTGCGGATGGTCACCGGATGACCTTTCATCTCTTTGAAAAATTCATAAAAATCTTTTCTCTGGAAAGGGAGGAGCTTGCTCAAGGCTTTCCGCCTCTCCTCCTCTGTTTCAGCAAGAATCATCTCTTTGATAAAGGGAAGCCTTTCCTTCTCAAAAAACATGTGTTCTGTCCGAGCCAGGCCTATACCCTCTGCTCCAAAGGCAAAAGCCACCTTGGCATCTGCTGGGGTATCTGTGTTGGCTCGAATTTTTAATCTCTTTGCCTTATCAGCCCAGAAAAGCAGCTTTCTGAAATTTTGATAAATCTGGGACTCCTCAGGCTTTCTCTCTCCGCGGATGACCTGGATGATTTCAGAAGGCTTGGTCATTATTTGACCCTCAAGAACCTCTCCAGAAGTCCCATCGATGGATATCCAATCCCCTTCCTTGACTTGAATCTTGCCGGCTTCGAATGACCTCTGCTCTTCGTTTAATCTCATGTCTCCGCAGCCGACGATGGCCGGCTTTCCCATCTGGCGCCCGACCACAGCGGCGTGGGAGGTCATTCCGCCGGTTGCGGTGAGAATGCCCTGAGAAGCGCTCATGCCATGAATGTCATCAGGAGATGTCTCGCCCCTGACAAGGATGACTTTTTTCCCCTCTTTCTTCCAGGCAACAGCTTCATCAGCAGTAAAGACCACCTGCCCTGTTGCCGCGCCAGGAGAGGCTGCCAGTCCCCTGGCCATGATCTTATGCTTCTCCTTTTCTGCAGGGTCAAAGATAGGATGGAGGAGCTGGTTTAAAGCCTCAGGCGGAACCATCAACAGAGCTTCTTCCTTGCTGACCAAGCCCTCTTCAACCATGTCGACTGCAATCTTGACCGCTGCCAGTCCTGTTCTTTTGCCGTTTCTTGTCTGGAGCATGAAGAGCTTTTCATTCTCGATCGTGAACTCAAAATCTTGAACATCCCGGTAATGCTTCTCCAACCTATTGGTGATGATTTTCAGGTCTTTGAAAATGGTCGGCATCTCTTTATCGAGGGTTTTCAGAGGAGAAGGGGTTCGAACGCCGGCGACCACATCCTCACCCTGAGCATTGAAGAGATATTCTCCGTACAGCTCCTTTTCACCGCTGGCCGGATTTCTGGTGAATCCCACACCAGTGGCCGATTTTTCTCCAATGTTTCCAAAAACCATCTGCTGGATGTTGACCGCAGTCCCCAGGTCATCAGGAATGTAGTTCAAACGGCGGTAGGTCACAGCTCGGGGATTGTTCCAGGACTTGAAAACAGCAACAATGGACATGAAGAGCTGCTTGCTGACATCCTGGGGAAATTCTCTTCCGGTCTCTTTCTTGACCAAAGCTTTGTATTGGGCAACGAGGTCTTCTAGGTCTTCAGAAGACAACTCATGGTCATAAACGACATTCTTCTCCATTTTTTTCTTCTTAAGGATTTCTTCGAATCTCTTCTTTGGTATATCCAAGACGACATCGCTGAACATATGAATCAGGCGGCGATAACAATCCAGAGCGAAGCGCCTGTTTCCGCTCTTCTTGGCCAGGCCTTCCAGGGTTTTATCATTCAAGCCGAGGTTCAAGACAGTATCCATCATTCCCGGCATGGAAAACTTGGCTCCTGAACGGACTGAGAGCAGGAGCGCATTCTCCTTTCCTCCAAATTTCTGTCCGGTCATTTGCTCGAGTTTTCTTAGATTGAGGAGGACTTCCTCTTCAACGGCAGAGGAAATTTTACCGCCTGCTCTGGCAAATAAGTTGCAAACCTCTGTAGAGATGGTAAATCCTGGCGGGACAGGCAGGCCGATACCAGCCATCTCAGCCAGATTCGCTCCTTTTCCGCCCAGGATATCCTTCATCTCCTTGTTTCC
>CAZJXZ010000252.1:0-3778 GCA_964549955.1 uncultured Eubacteriales bacterium | reverse complement strand
GCCGGTGCTGGAGTACCTGAGGGCGGTGGGGAGGCAGGCCGGGGCCGTGGTCTTCTTGGAGGTCTACCCGGAATGGGTCCCCCTGGGCGTCTGGAGGTTCCGGGAGATCTGCCGCGAAGCCCTGAAGAGGGAACCAATGGCGTTTGACACGCTGGAGGAGAGCCTAGCAGAACTGAGGGGGAGGCTGAGGCTCCCGTTAGAGAAGTGGGTAGAGAGGAGCACGGTTCTCGAATGGTATAGAACTCAGACGAGGATAACCCGCTTTCTCAACATCTAGTTTCCGAGAAGATGGTTCTCAACTGAATCTTAGAACGTAGGGGATTGACCACACGTATCTGTGCCTGGGGTCGGAGCTTCTCATCCCGAAGAGGAACCCGGTGTCGATACCGTTAACTTATTTGACATAACTTATTTTGAGCGTTTTTTGATCGGTCTGTGAATTGACTCAAAGTTTGCTGTTCATGTCGGGTATGGGTTGATAGATTATTGAGTTCGTCAATTTCGTTTGCCTCCATGGTTTTTCTTTTTCTATTTTCATTATAGAATGATATTAACGCGTCATAGAAAATGAAGTTCCACTTGTATTGCTCTATGGTTTCCTTTAGTATTGGTTCAGCAACCTTCATTAGGAGAAGTTTGTGCCTTTCTTCTGGAATCACTATAAATCTTTTGACATTTACTGAGGGGATGTTTGACCCCCGAATGATAGCGTCTGAGATACCAGTTGTATTCTCAACTTCAAACTCGTAAAAAATTTCTCCATTCTTAAGCCATAAAACATCAATTTCCCTTATACGGTCTGTTTTTTCCTTTGAAAGAGGTAAGTCAAGTTTTTCTTTATAATTAGGTATGTCCGCATAAACTTCGAAACCAGCCTTCTTTCCCAACTCGACAAGTATCTGAATTATTTGATTATGTTGAGTTTGTCTAAGCCTCATTTCCTTCTTCAGTTGCCATTTGCCATTGGTTTTCTCCGCATATTCTTCTAAGATGGCTTTGATGCTTTGGGTGTCTGGAGTAAGTGCGTTCTGGAACTTGGTGAAAATTTCTTCGAGAATATCGTCAAAGGATACCACAATCCTTCTATTCAGAACATCGACTATGCTTCCCTCAACTCTCTCGCTTAATGAGGCACGATCAAGAAACAATCCTTCTTTTAGCCACCATTTCTTGCCTATGACCTTACCTTTTTCATCCTTGATGTTGACAAGAATAAATTCTTTGTTAAGATATTTCCGAAGAACTTCCTCTATCCCTTCAGGAGCACTGAACTTGTAGCCATTTCTTCTTAATTCTTCGAAAATTGTTGGATAACTATTAATTATTATGGAGTAAGTAACGGGCTCTCTTCTCTCAGCAATAATGTGTTTGACTGTATTTGCAATGATTCTTTCATATCTTTCTCTGTCAATTTCTGACTCTGAGAGTAATTCTTGTTTCTTCTCTGGCTTTCTAAAGCGAATATAATAGTCACCTATTGCGCTTCCATAGGGTTGGAGAAGAGCCTTTGGCGAAACTACTGCTGGAGACTGATAGATAATTTTCTCTAAATCGAAACCAGCAAGAACAACTGCTTTTATGATAGAGTTATAGATTTTGATGTCTGTATTGTGGAAAGTAACGGTCAACCATCTTCCAGATTCTAGGACACTAAATATCTGCTCGAAGGAAGCCTTTAGCATCTTGTGATAATAATCAAAATTTTTTTTCTGGTTTTCATTTATTGTAATTTCTTCATCAAACTTCAAATCGAATCTGGAATCTTTTTTCTCCCCTTTTAGCCATGACGCCCATATTGCACTCAGTTCCATATACTGAATTGAACCACCATAAGGCGGGTCGGTAAACACATATTGAACACTCTCCTTTGGGATTTTTACAGCCTCAGACAAACGTAATGCAGATTGCGTAGAAATATAGATATTAGAATCCTTTTTTAGGTCATTAAAGGTTTTTGCTTCTTTATAGTATGGGATTATCTTATTCGATTCTCTCTTGCCTTCGACAATATGTTGAAAACGTTCTTTGAAGTAGAACCAAAAGGGCAATTCAACACGAAGGTAAGGAACCCAGTAACTATGCATTACCCATCCTCTTGAAGGATGGACACCTATCCTCAATCTAAGGTGATGCACAACATTCAGTTTTGACACATTGTGTAGATTGCTACTGAAGACAAATTTCATCATATCCCGAATTTCTTCGTCTTCAATTCTTTCGATTTCGTGATATACGATAGAATGAGCAATCAGACTTCTTCTGTCAAATAAGTCTTCAACAGAATTATTCGCTTCTTTTTTCTTAAACGGTTTTCCATTATGGTAAAATAATCTGACATCTTTAGGATACCAGTAAGGAATTGGTTGTTGAGCAATTTTCTTCAGTCTCTCTTTATCTTGTGTATCGCTTTCACTCAATTTCTTCGAAATGAAACGAACTCTTTTCTTTGATTTTTTTAAGCATACCTCACATTCACAACCAATCTCTATCAGTTCTGTATCTATTACATTGTTTAGATTTAACGAGTGACCAGAGGAGCATAAGAAAGACCTTCCTTTCTTAACGGCTTTTGCCATTACAACTCTCTCATTACACGTTTCGCATCGCACCATGTCTGACCAAATTACATATGCTTCAAGGCATTCTTGACCACAGTTAGGGCAAGTTGTTGTGTAGAGTTTCTCTATGTCCTTACGAACTTCATTTTCAATCTTTCTAAACGCTTCTTCGAACTTTTTTAAATTAATTGGTTTGAGGGTCATGCGGGTAATAAAAGTAGCAATAGGGTCAAGGTCTATCACTACTGCCTTTCTTCCCCTTTTTAACGCTTCTATGGCTGTTACTCCGCTTCCAACAAAAGGGTCTAAAACAATTTCTCCCTTCTTTGAGTAATGTTCAATGTATTCTCCAACAACGTTATGTGGTTTTCTCGCCCAATACTTGTGCATTAAATACATGGGTGTATGGGCTTGAGGCGAAATGGCATGGTCAATATGCGTAACCTTAGGGTTCATGTTCCCTTTCTCTGTCAAACAAGACCCCCGACACGACTAAGGCATATTACATATAAATCCAATTAGATTCTTAAAAGCATTTTGAAAGAAAGAGACTGTAACTTCGTTGGTTCATCATGACAAATAAGTTAACAGTATCCTAGGTGTCCGCCACCGGCAACCGACCCACTCCCTAGCGCCGTGGGGCCTCGCCCAGCAGCCACCTCTCAGCCTTCTTCTCGGCCTCCTCGTCGTACACCGCGTCCCCGATCAGCTCACCGAGCCTGCGAAAGGGGTCCGGCACCTTTGGAATAATGACGATCTTTCCCCCCTCCAACCGGACCTCCGAGAGCTGCCCCTCCCTCAGACCGAGCCTCTGCCTGAAGGACTTGGGTATCACCAAAGTGAAACGTTTACCTATCTTCACCGTCTCCGACACCGTATCACCCACGAAATATTTTTTCAGACCGATATTTAAAATATCTGAAACCGCTCGGTGCCCAGTTTCTGAGACGGTCAATTCACATAATACAGACCATGAGTTCCGGCATCGCGCGTAGTTTTAAATATGGACCGGCGGAATTATGTTTGGAGGCTGGATGGCTTGAAGATTGGGATTTTCACGGTTTTGTTCAACGAGTGGCCGCTGGAGAAGGCCCTGAAATATGTCTCGGGCCTCGGCTATGAAGCGGTGGAGCTGGCGGCGTGGAAGGGCAGCAACCACCTGGATCTGGACAGGGTCCTGAAGGGGGGCGCCACCGCCCTGAAGAAGACCGTGGAGAGGC
>CAZJXZ010000251.1:0-3781 GCA_964549955.1 uncultured Eubacteriales bacterium | reverse complement strand
CAGCAGGCGAGGAGGATGATGATGCCGTTGGGAAGGTCGGTGTGAGCCACGGCGACCATTCCTCCCAGAGCCGTGAACAGAATGACAAAAAGAGCGGCGATAGCCTGTCCCAGCTCGACCGAGACACCGCCGTTGGTCACCACATTGAGGATGTAGCCTCCTGCCCGGAACTGGTAGGAGACAATGGTGGTGAAGGCGATGATCAAGGCGATGGCTCCGAAGAGGCGCGCGAACTTGCCGTAGCGGACTTCCAGAATGTCGCCGATGGTGTACTGGCCGAAGGTGCGGATCTTGGCCGCCAGGAAATAGATGACGACGATGCCGATCCAGGCGCCGGCAGGAAGCCAAAGCGAAGACCAGCCGGCGCGGGCGGCGTACTCGGCACCGGCGATAAACGTCCCAGAGCCGATCCAGGTGCAGATGAGCGTAAAGATCATGATGGTCAAGTTGAGCTTACGGCCGGCAACCATGAAATCTTCCTGGCTCTTGATGCGTTTGGCGCGGTAGAAATTGAATCCAGTCAGGACAAGAAGATAGGCGAGGATGATGTAAAGATAAGCTGACATGAAACCCTCCTTATTTGAGATTCATCAAGCCATGGCTCCTGACCTTAGGCTGAGTTATTTTCCTTCTTTTCCATTTTTATCGAATAAAGGCTGGTGATATTTGGTTCAGCCATGGTTGTCCCATAGATATAATCAGCCACTTCCATGGTCTTGACATTGTGAGTGATGATGATGAATTGCGTCTGGCTTTTTGTCTTTTTCATCAATTCCAGAAATCTGGCAAGGTTCACATCGTCCAAAGCCGCGTCGACTTCATCGAGGATGCAGAATGGCGTAGGCTTGTAGCGAAAGAGGGCGAAGAAAAAAGCCAGGCTGGTCAAGCTCTTTTCACCTCCGGAGAGAAGAGTCAGGCTCTGAACGCGTTTTCCTGGAGGCTGAGCGGCGATTTCCACTCCGCTTTCTAGGGGCTGGCTTGAATCCACAAGCTTCACTTCTGCATTTCCTCCATTAAAGAGAATCGAGAAGACATCTTGAAGATTCTTGTTAACCTCAACCAAGGCTTTCAAGAATTGGAGTCTGCTCTCCTCGTCGATTTTTTGGATGGCCTCCCTCGTGGCATCGATAGAATCCCGCAGGTCTTTCTTCTGGGCCAGGAGAAAGTCGTATCGCTTTTTTTGGACTGAATATTCTTCCTCGGCCATCAGGTTCACGGATTTATACTTTTGAAGCTCTTCCTCGGCTTTTGCCAATTTTTCCTCGATGTTCGTCTCCAGAATCTTTTCCTCCGCTATTTCCTCCTTCACTTCCTTCAGAGATTTCTTGAGATCCTGCCAGCAGCTCTCCTCTAAATTGACAAAATCCCTTTCTCCCTCGGCCTTGCTGATTTCCCATTTCACTCGCTCTTCCTTCTTACGCTCGCATTCTTCTCTCAATTCCTCAATCCTCTTCTCCTCCTCCTCCTGTTCTTTTTTCAGCAATTGAAGATTTGATTCTTTAAGGACAAGCTCTGCTTCCAGTCTCTTTCCCTCCTCTTCAGCCTCATTTATTCTCTGGGATAGGCTGGCAGCGCTTTCTCTGAATTGAGATTGCTCCAGCTCACAGCTCTGGATTTCTTCTTGAAGGGAATCGGACTTGTGCTTCAAATTCTCTTTCCTCTGACTTTGGGATTGAAGACTTTGATTGAGGTTATTGATTTTTTCTTGGAGAAGGTCGATGCTGGATTTGAGCTCGAAAAAATACTTCTTCCCTTGCTCGTCCTCCTCTTTCAGGGTCGAGTCCTCCCTTTCTTTCTCCTCCAGCCTATATTTCAAGGCAGTTTCTTCCTCTTCGAGTCTTCTTCTCCTCAGAGTCGAATCATCAATCCTTTTCGACAGAGCCTCCTGGTCCTGTGTCAGAATCCTGCTCTCCTCTTCAAGGAGGCCGATGTGGGATTTGACCTTATCCCTCTCTTTTTGGGCGAACCTCATTTCCTTCTCAGTCTCTTCAATTTTCTCTTGGAGTTCAGAGAGAAGGTTGGTGTCTTTCCTGATTTCCTCTTCAAGTCTCTGTTCTTGCTCGATTTTTTCCTTTTGTTCCAGGCTTAAGGGTTCGATCTCCTTGGCAATCAAGTCAATATTCTCTTTTATTTTTTTTATCTCTTGATTTAAGGTGAAAATTCCTTCTTTTTTCTGACCCAATTTGAGCAGCCCGCTGGAGAGCAACAGGTCCCCTTCGAGTGTCAAGTAGCTGAAGGAAGGGAAACGAAGCCAGAGCTGGACAGCGCTTTTTATGTCTCTGACAATAGCAGCTTCTTGGAGCTGGGTGAGGTAATCCTTGATTTTCGGGCTGGGCCGGAGATGAGCCTTGAAGAGTCCCAGGACTTGCGGGTCGTTAAGGATTTGGGAAGAACTTTCCTCTTTTTTTTGGGAAGAGAGAAGAAGGAAGCGGCCTCTCAATGCTTTGTTGTCGGCAATTTTTAGAAAATCTTGAGCATGGAGAAGAAGCGCCTTGGCTTCTTCCTTCCAGAAGATATCGATCAGAGCGGCATGCTGGGCATCGGCCTCGATCAAGTCAGCCAAGATACCCAGGGATAGAGGAATATCCTGGGGTATGTCTGAGCTTATCTCCTCTCTTTGCAGCCTCTCCAAAGCTTGAAGATGATGAGCTTCTTCCTCTTTTTTTCTTTGCTGCTCAGAGATCTTGTTCTGAAGGCCTTGGAGGGAAGCAAGGATTTCATCGAGCATTTTTTGCTGTGAGCTGATCGTCTTTTCCATCTCATCTTTGAGCTCTTGCGCGCGGCTCAGCTCATTATTTTGTCTCTCCAGCTCTCTTTCTATCTCTTGCAGCAGGTTTTGCTCTTCCTGAAGCTGACGGTCGAGCCTCTCTTCCTGGCGAAGGGCGAGCTCTTTTTCTTTCTCTAGTTTGACCTCTTCATTCTTCGTTTCCGTATATTCTGAAATCTTCTTGAAATAGTCATTCCTCAATGTTTTGACATTTTCGGTCCAGGCCAAGAGCTTCTCCTGGGAGGCCTGGCTCGACTCCTCGGCCTGCTTCAGAGCCTTTATTTTCTCTCCGAGCTGCGCTTTGAGGATTTCAAGATTTTCCGAAGTTTCCGCTATGTCTTTTTCGAGCTGGAGAATCTCCGCTTTGACCTCTTCTCTGGTTTCAGCCGCTCCTTTCTTCTTCTCGGCGAATAACTCAATTTTCTTTGTCTCTCTTTCTTTCTCTGCTTGGAGCCGAGCAAGTTGAGACTTCTGGGAGAGCAGGCTCTTCTGGAGTTCCTTAATCAATTTTTCCAGGTTCCAGAGTTCTGTTCGTTTCTTCCCCAAGTCCTTTTCTCCTGTTTTCAGCCGAGAGACCGATGATGTTTCTTGATTCAGGCAATCCTCGAAGTGGCGGGTGATGTCTTGAAGGCTTTTTTCAAGGAGGGCGATTCTTTTCCGGTAATTGAGGGACTTTAGCTGGCGAATCTTCTCCCTCAGTTTTTTGTACCTGATCGCTGCCCCGGCCTGTCTGGCGAGAGAATTCTTGGCCCTCGAGACTTCAGCGATGATATCTTCCAGCCTTGTTAAATTCTGCTCGCTGTCCTCAAGTTTGTTCTGGGCTTGTTTTTTCTTGTCCTTGTAGAAGGCTGTTCCAGCAGCTTCTTCCAGGAATAGCCTTTTCTCCGTAGCCTTGGAATTGAGGAAAAGGCCGATCTGGCCCTGCTCGATAACAAAATATTCTTTTTCGGCTATGTCCTTTTTCCAGAGCGAGTCCTGGATATCCTTCAGCCTGACCACTTTGCCGTTGAGCCT
>CAZJXZ010000250.1:0-3788 GCA_964549955.1 uncultured Eubacteriales bacterium | reverse complement strand
GCTCACTGGCAGCCCATGGCTCTGATGGAAGGGATGAAGGGCTGCGGCGGTTGCCACAAAATCGGGCTGAAAACAGAGGAGGAGATAAAAAAGCTTAAGGCTGACGGTGCGGGATTCGGCGTTGCCTCCTGCGATGCCTGCCATACCCGGCACACTTTCTCCGTTCAGGAGGCTAGGCAGCCCCAGTCCTGCCAAACGTGTCATATGGGCTTTGACCATCCCCAGTGGGAAATGTATTCAGCCTCAAAGCACGGCGTCCGTTATCTGCTTAAGCAGAATAAGACATTGCCTGAATCTGTGGCTGCGCCGACATGCCAGATATGCCATCTTCAGGAAGGAAATCATGCGGTGAAGACCGCCTGGGGATTCCTCGCTGTGCGTCTGCCCATGCCAGAGGATAAGCAATGGGCAGCAGACCGTGCTGCAATCCTCCAGGCTTTGGGAGTGCTCGATCCTGAAGGAAAGCCCACAGCTAGACTGGATGTGGTTAAGGCGGCCGATGTCGCCCGACTCACCCAGGAAGACTGGCAGAAAGAACGGGATAAGATGCTAAAAACCTGCAACCAGTGCCACTCTCTGAATTTTGCTAAGAAAGAGCTTGAAAAAGGCGACCAGATGATCAAGGAAGCAGACTGGCTCATGGCAGAGGCCATCCGGACTGTGGCTGCTCTTTACAAAGACGGAATCCTGGCCAAACCACAGAGCTATGCTTATGCTTTCCCTGACCTTCTGACTTTCCACGACGCGCCAACCCAGGTCGAACAGAAGCTTTTTGTCATGTTTCTTGAGCACCGGATGAGAACCTTTCAAGGAACATTCCATGCCAATCCTGACTACGCCCTCTGGTATGGCTGGAGTGAGATGCAGATGGACCTTTCAGAGATTAAAGCCATGGCTGAGGAGCTGCGGAGCAAGAAAGGAAAAAAATAAGATCTAAATGAAAAAAGAGATTAAGTTATATCAGGCAGAAAACAAGCCTGAAAGGATTTCCAAATAAAGAAAAGGATTTATAAATCTGGTTTATTCATCAATAATCCAGGTTAATCAGTGATTTCGGAAAATGATTTTAATAAAGAACGGATGCTGAGATGAAAGACCTTATAAAGCTTCTTTCTTCGGTTAAGCTGGCCATTACACTCCTGATCATCATCACCCTTGCCTCTCTCATCGGAACTCTGATTCCTCAGCAGAGAAGCCTGGATGAATATTTTGCCCGATACGGCCAGCTTGCCCACTTCCTCCAGATAATTCAGTTCACAAAGCTCTATCAGTCTTGGTGGTTTTTAGCCCTGCTTTTTCTTTTTGCCCTGAACGTCATCGTCTGCACTTTAAACCGTCTTTCCCCGAAATTGAAAAGAGCTTTGCGGCCGAGGCTGGAGCTTGAAGCCAAGGAGGTTGGTGTCTTAAAGGTCAAGGATAAGCTCAATAAAAACCTGACTCTTGCTGAAGCAAGGGAAGGGTTGAAGAGAGAACTTTCCTCCCGGCATTACCGCCTTAGAGAAAGAGAAAAAGAAAATAGAGTTTTCCTACTTGCGCGTAAAAAGACACTGGGCTTGTTCGGCGCTGACGTAGTTCATCTCGGTCTGCTCATCATCCTTGCCGGAGGAATAACGAGCGGCCTGGCCGGGTTCAAGGAATATCTGACCTTTTCCCAAGGCAAAGTCCTTGACGTTTCCAAAGCCGATTTTAAGCTCAGGCTTGACAAGTTCGAAACAGAATACTATGCCAACGGAAGCGTTAGAGACTGGAAGAGCACCCTGACGGTTATTGAAAAGGAGAAGCCGGTTCTGAGCAAAGTGGTCGAAGTCAATCATCCTCTCTCTTATAAAGGATTTGTTTTTTACCAAAGCAGCTACGGCTGGGATTGGACGAATACCTGGCTTGAGGTCTTGGTCAAAAAGAACAGCGACCCTTCATTCCTGAAGAAGATAGAAGCGAAGGTCGGGGAAAGCGTCAGGCTTGAAGGCGAAAACATTCAAATCGCCCTCCTTCAATTCATTCCTGACTTTGTCATCAACGAAAAAAACGAGATCACATCCCGCTCCTCCCAGCCTGACAATCCTGCCGCCTTCATCGAGGGCTGGCAAGACAATAAAAAAATATTCTCAGGCTGGATATTTTCAAGATTTCCTGATTTTTCCCGTATTCACTCCGAGCAGAAACTGGATTTTTCCTTTGAACTCAAGAACTTTACCGCAGGCCAGTTCTCGGTCATCCAAGCGGCCAGCGACCCAGGCGCCAGCTTCATCTGGCTCGGATGCGGCTTGGTCATGCTCGGCCTCCTCTTGGCTTTTTACTGGCCGAGCCGCGAGATCAGAGTCATCCTGGAAGAAAGACAAAGACAGACAGAATTCCTTGCAGGCGGCATATCTGCAAAAAGTCGCGAGGCCTTTGAATCCGAATTCAAAGAGATCATGAGCTCGATAAGGAGAATGAAGTGAGCGAGTCAACTCTATTCTTTGTTACTTTTATTGTCTATATCATATCGGCTTTTTTCTATTTTTTCTTTCTTTTCTCTAAAAGAGAAAGTCTAGCCATGGTGGGCTTCAGGATTGCTTTTTTGGGTCTTTTGCTCCATACCGTAGCTCTCATCATGAGAACCTTTGAAAGCGGCCATGCTCCTTTTACAAACATGTACGAGTCCCTTTCCTTCCTCGCCTGGGCCTCCATATTGGCTTATGTCATCATCGAGACAAAATATAAAATCCATAAAGCGGGTCCGTATTTCCTGCTGATTGTCATCGCTTTGATGGCCCTGGCTTCCTCTCCTCTTATGCCCAAGGATGCTTCGCCTCTCGTCCCGGCTCTCCAGAGCTACTGGCTCTGGCTTCATGTCTCTGTTACTCTGCTTGGCGAAGCCTTCTTTGCCGTGGCCTTCATCACCAGCATCATGTATCTTGTCGCAGAAGCAAGGGAGAAGAGGGATTCAGGAGAAAAATCCGGCCTTTCGGCTGAAAAGCTTGATTCTACGAGCTACCGCTCGATCGCCGTCGGCTTTCCTCTTTTCACACTCGGGGGCCTTGTCTTCGGCATGATCTGGGCTTATAAAGCCTGGGGAAGCTACTGGACCTGGGACCCCAAGGAGACCTGGAGCCTGATAACCTGGTTTGTCTTCGCCCTTTACCTTCATACGCGAATCGTCATGGGCTGGAAAGGACGCCGCTCGGCCTATGTGGCGATCATCGGCTTCCTTGCAGCCATTTTTACATATTTCGGCGTGAATTATCTTCTGACCGGCCTCCACAGCTACGCTTAAAAATATAGAACAATGTGAAATACAAAGCCTTGAAGAAGAAAAAAAGACTCATCATCCTGGCCGTTGCCGGATTCGCACTCATTCTGTTTTTGGGGTCGGTGGAATACACCTCCCATTCAAGATTCTGCTCCACCTGCCACTATATGAAGCCTTTTTACAAGAGCTGGGAGAATTCTTCTCATAAAAGCATCGAATGCAGCACCTGCCATTATCCTCCAGGGCTGAGGTCAAAGCTCAGGGCAAAAGTTGAAGGGCTGCTTCAAGTTGGACGCTACTGGACGAAACTCTACTTGAAATCAAAGCCGTGGGCCGAGATCCCTGACGAGGCCTGCCTTCGCCAGGGATGTCATGATAAAAGGCTTCTTGAAGGCAGGGAGAAATTCAAGAAAATTGTTTTTGACCATAAAATCCACTTCACGGACTTAAAGAGAGGAAAACGCCTCCGCTGCACAAGCTGCCATTCCCAGATTGTCCAGGGAGAACATATAACCGTGACCGAGAGCACCTGCTTCATCTGCCACTTTAAGAAGAG
>CAZJXZ010000249.1:0-3808 GCA_964549955.1 uncultured Eubacteriales bacterium | reverse complement strand
TAGCCGTCCTCGCCGACAGGAGAAAAAACAGCCTGCCAGATATCCCATTGCTCTCCAGAGCGAGAATGTGTCCCGAGCACAAGCTCCCTGTGGTTCATCTCCTCGAGCGTTGCGCTGACCTCTCCCAGATAGTTCCTCAAACCAGGCCGGGGAGTGCGCTTCCAGCGGCTGTCCACATAATAGGCATTCTTATGTTCATAGATATTGACCACAGTGTAAGCTCGAAAATCGATCGGGTCAGGGCAAGCGGCCCAGCAGCCGTTGTATTCATCAGGATAGAATACTTGGGCAGCGAGAGCTTCCCAGCCTCCTGTCGAGCCTCCGTAAAGAAACCTTGCCCAGCCCTGGCCAAGGCATCGGAATCTCTTCTCGATGTAAGGGATGAGCTCGTAGGTTATCGCATTTCCATACGGTCCGAGATTGGCTGAATTCACGGCGTAGGAATCGTCGTAGTAGGGATTGGCATGCTGGATTTCGATTATAACCACTCTGGGAAAATTTGGCCCTATCCATTCCTGGTAGAATTTGTAGGCATATTCCTGGACAATCTTGTTGTATCCTTCAACCCTGAACCTTTCGCTGTACTCAGGTTTCAGGTCTGGGTCTGGAGGAGTTTCGCGGAATCCACCAAAAGTATAAGGAAAATGGCCGTGAAAAATAACAAGCGGATAGTGAGCATTAGGGTGTTCAACAAATCCTTCGGGCAGAAGAACACAAGCCCCTAGATACATGGGCCTCCCCCAGAATTCTGTCAGGAGCTTGCTCTGGATTTTGACATGCTTTATGTATTTTGTGTCTTTTGGCTCTGGGAGAGGCGGGATTTTCTTATCAAGAGCGACTTGAATCATCTCGTCTTTTTCAGGGTCGATTCGAACCTTCTGTGGAGTGCTGTAAAGATTGCCTGGTGCCCTGTTCCACTGCTGCCCTTCGCCTCTGTCCATGGAAAGCTTCACAGTATGTCCATCTGAACGATGAAAGGTCTCATAGATATGAAGAAGAGCTTGAATCCAGTGCTCCCCTGCTGGAATTTCAGAAATGCTTTTCAAAGGATAGCCAAAGACGCTCGAGTCGATGACGGCCAATTCGCCTGGTTCCAGGCATTCGACATCGATGCCAAAGACGAGTTGTGTATTCGGGCCATCGCTTATCTGAAACCTCGGCTCAGCACTGCCATCTGTGGAGACCATTAGCAATATCCGTCCGTCTAGGGCATTTCTGCTCTGCTCCTCTGTGAATGAGATGCCAAAACGGAGATTGCCTTCCTTCTTTTCTCCCTTTGGATGCCCGGAGAAGGCTAAGAGCAGGAGAAAAATTACGACAGGAAGGATTATCCTAAAAGTTCTTTGTCGCATGGAAATCCCTCCTTGAAAGCGGTTGACAATTCATTCTTAAATGTTTTTCTATAGAGTTTTGAAAATCTCTCAAAAAAACAAAGACCCTTAATCGCTCTACCGGATTTTGATCGTTGTATAGAAAAAGCCCTGGCCACGCCGCACATACAAAACGGCTGTGTCACCGGACCTGAGGCCTGACATCGCCCTTTTAAAATCCTCGACGCTCTTCACTTCAATCCTGTTCGCTTCCTTGATCAAGTCACCACGTTGAAGCTCTGCATCTTCAGCCGAGCTTCCCGCAGCCACATCGGTGACAAGAGCCCCGCTGTCACCTTGGTAGCCAAGCTGGCGGGCAATGGCCGGCGTCAAATCCTGGATGCTCAATCCAAGGCGCTTATCGACTTGCTCTTCCTTCTTTTCCGGTCGGGCAGCCCGTTCAGGACGCTCCTCTGGCATCACTCCGACAACCGCCGTCACCTCTTTTATCTGGCCGTCCCGTATCAAAACTACCTTAACTGGAGTCCAAGGGAGAGTCTCAGCCACTATATTGCGTAAATCAGCAGTGTCTTTCACTTTCTTTCCGTTGAATTCGATAATGAAATCACCGTTCTTTATGCCTGCCTTGTCTGCTGGCCCGCCTGGAGTGACACTTGACACCAGAGAGCCTTCAGTGCTTTTCAGCTTGAACTGCTTTGCCAGAGCCTCGTCAATGTCCTGCGGCTCAATTGCAAGATAGCCTCTTGTCACTTTTCCTTTGGAAATAAGGGCGTCCATAACCTGTTTGGCCATGTTGATCGGAATGGCAAACCCGATACCCACATTGCCTCCAGTAGGGGTGATGATAGCTGTGTTGATTCCGATGACCTTTCCTTCCAGGTCAGCCAAGGCACCGCCGCTGTTTCCAGGATTGATGGCAGCATCGGTCTGAATGAAATCCTGATAAGTCGCAGGAGTCACTTCTGAGCGTCCCTTAGCACTGATGATACCGGCGGTGACGGTGTGCATCAATAAGAATGGATTGCCGACAGCTATTACCCATTGCCCAACCTTGCAATCATCAGAATTCCCGAGTGTTGCCGCAGGCAAGTCTTTGGCATTGATCTTGATCACAGCCACATCTGACTTGGGGTCTGTGCCTATGATTTTTGCTTCATACTTTTTCTTGTCGCCGATGACGACCGAGAGCTTCTGCGCATTTTCAACCACATGATTGTTGGTCAGGATGTAGCCGTCTTTACTCACAATCACGCCTGAGCCAAGGCTTCTAACCGTGCGCTTCTCCCCTTTCAACTCTGGAACGTCAAAGAAACGCTTGAAAAAATCGTCGCCAAAGAAATCACGGAGTGCATCGTCTGGAAATCCAAAGGGGCTCTGTTGCTCAACGACCTGCTCGGCAAAGATTGAAACGACTGATGAACTGATTTTATTGGCCGCATCCTCAAAAGCCTCGCTGAACTGACTGAGGATCGTCCGGGCTTGGGCAGAGGTTGAAGCTTGCTGTGTCACCCCTACCCTACCCTCAGTCAGACCTGGATTTTTTGGATTCAGGGAAGAAGCGACCATTCCTCCTGCGAATCCCAGAATAATTCCCAGGATGAGCAAAGGCCAGTATTTTTTTATCTTTCTCATAGAAAGCCTCCTTACAAAGCTATTTTCTTTCTCATTCTTATTTACAGCTTTTATATTTATGATAACGATGAAATCTCTTTATTGTCAATTTCGCTGGCGATGACATTTTTATTATTACTTTCTTTTTATTTAAACTTAAAGGGAGTTGACACTCGGTCAAGGTAACGCAGGTCATCTTCAGCCAGCTTGAATCTCATCGAACCTGTATTGTCCTTAGCCTGAGTGGAGCTCGTTGCCCCTGGAATGGCAACGATCGCCTCCCCACAATAATTGATGACCCAGTTCAAGGCTATTTGCGAAGGCGTCGCTCGATATTTTTCAGCCAATTCTTTGAGCGCCTGGACTACTCCTCGGCTTCTCTCCAGCCCCTTTGGCTTGAATGCTCCCATATATTTTCTGTATCCGGACCGCCTTCGAATGAGACCTGGGTCATCATGGAACTTCCCTGATAGAATACCCTGAGCTAATGGTGAATAAGCAATAATGGATATTCCCAGCTCTTTGGCTTTATCTAGAATGCCGTTTGTCTCTATCCTTCGGTCAATCAGGTTATAACGGACCTGATTGGAGATGAGGTCAAGCCCAAGGCTCGAAAGCTCATCATAAGCCTTTTTCATTCTCTTGGCTGAGAAATTGCTGACACCGATGTAGCGCACCTTTTTATCATGGACAAGTCGAGCCATGGCTCTCATCTGAGCTTTGGTCGAAGAAAAAGACCAAGGATGGTGAATCTGATAAAGGTCGATACGATAGTTATCTAGATTTTGGATTCGCTTGTCGATTGTCTTTAGGATTGAACTTGCTCGCCTCAAGACTGGCATCCATTTTGTGGCAATAATCACTTG
>CAZJXZ010000248.1:0-3829 GCA_964549955.1 uncultured Eubacteriales bacterium | reverse complement strand
GTGTTTTTGAACCCACTGACCTGAGCTATCACACGGCTTTCTCACCACTCTGCCTTCGCTTGACAACACAAAGCCTGCGTGTTTTCGAGGCACCCAGCCTGATCCATGAATTGACTTTGAAATATATGAAAAATATAATGGTTATGCCGTGCTTGGAAATCTCAAAGAAAAATTAGCCGCGACTCGCAAGAACTTTGCAGAAAGGTTCGCGGAACTCCTGCGCAGCGATAAAAACCAGGAAGAAATTCTCGAAGAGCTGGCCGAATCCATGATCCTGGCCGATGTCGGCCTTGCCTCGACGGAAAAAATAATCAACTCTATCAAAAAGAAAACCAAAAAAAACGATAGCTTCGCAGCGATCAAGGAAGCGCTGGAAGAAGAGATTGTAGAAATTCTTTCTCAGTTCCCTTCGGATTTTACCCTCGACCATTCTCGCGCTGTGGTCATGGTCGTCGGAGTCAACGGCGGCGGAAAAACAACTTCCCTGGCCAAGCTGGCCTATCATTTTAAAAAGGAAGGAAAGAATGTTCTGATGGTCGCGGCTGACACCTTCCGCGCAGCAGCCCAGGAGCAGCTGGCATTATGGGGAAAAAAGCTGAATATTCCGGTCGCAAGGGGCCAGTACGGCGCAGACCCCGCTTCTGTGATTTACGACGCCCTTCAATCCTTCAAGTCCCGCGCTTTCGAGCTTCTTCTCGTTGATACCGCGGGAAGAATCCACACCAGCGCCAATTTAATGGCGGAGCTTGAGAAGATTAAGCGGGTCATCTCCAGGGAAATCGAGGGAGCTCCCCATGAGGTCTTGCTGGCTCTGGATGCCAGCATCGGCCAGAATGCCCTGGCTCAAGCCAAGGAATTTCTTAAATTTTCAGGCTTGACTGGAATATTCCTCACCAAGCTCGATGGCACAGCCAAAGGAGGAAGCGTTATCAGCGTGGTCGATGAACTGAAGCTGCCCATCAAGCTCGTCGGCACAGGAGAAAGAGAGGAAGACATGCTCTTCTTCTCTGCCCAGGAATTTGCCAGCGCCCTTCTTTCATGAGCGACATAAAAAACATATCTTACCTGCAGATGGCCTATTCTCTGGCAGAAAAGGCCAGAGGATGGTCGAGCCCAAATCCCTACGTCGGAGCGGTCATAGTCAAAAGGGATATGATCGTGGGGCACGGCTTTCACGAGAAAAGCGGCCTGCCTCACGCTGAAACCGTAGCTCTGCAAAGGGCGGGCTCTCTTGCAGCAAACGGCACCCTGTATGTGACACTCGAGCCCTGCGTCCATTGGGGAAAGACTCCGCCTTGCGTGGAAGGCATCCTTCGAGCCCGTTTGAAAAGAGTTGTCATTTCCGCTCTCGACCCTAACCCGCTCGTCTATAAAAAGGGCTTGAAAAGAATAAGAGAGGCAGGAATTGAAGCCTCGGCAGGTCTTCTCCAAGAGAAAAACAACCGCCTGAACGAGACATACATAAAGTACATTACCAAGAAAATCCCTTTTGTCGTCGCCAAAGCTGCAGTCAGCCTCGACGGGAAGATGGCCACTCAGAGACACGAGTCCCGATGGATCTCTTCTGCTCAAACAAGAGAATATTTTCATCTCTTGAGAGGAGAATACGATGCGATCATGGTCGGAATCGGGACTCTCATCAAGGACGACCCGCGGCTCACTGTCCGCCATCCAGACTGGAAAGGAAAACGCCTCACCAGGATTATCGTCGATTCCCGTCTTCGCTTCCCTTTAGAAGCCAGAATCCTCTCCACACTCTCCCAGGGAAAAGTACTTGTCTTCACCTCGAAGAATTCCTCTCCGAGAAAAGCCGAAGCCCTGCAGAAAAAGGGAGTGGAGGTCATTCGCCTTTCTTCTTCACAGGGCGGGCTTAACCTTGAAGAAATACTTTCCCGGCTTGGAAAGCAGGAGACGACGAGCGTTCTGGTTGAAGGTGGAGGCGGCTTGCTGACATCCATGCTCGAGCGAAGATTGATAGATAAGATGTTCATTACTCTGTCTCCAAAATTGATCGGAGGAAAAGACGCGCTCTCTCTTTTCCAGGGAAGGGGAGCAGAGCTCATCAAAGACTCTCTCCCGCTGAAGAGAATAAACACTTTTCAAATTGATAAAGACATCATCGTCGAAGGATACCTCTAATGTTTACAGGAATCATTAAAAACCTCGGCCTTTTCAAGGGATATCGTCACGGAAAACAGGAGATGGCTATCGAAGCCCCGTCTCTCGCCTCTCAAATAGAGATCGGAGAAAGCCTGGCGGTCAACGGTGTCTGTCTGAGTCTGACCAGGAAAGAAAAAAATACTCTCTTCTTTAATCTCTCGCTGGAGACAACCAAAGTCACAACCTTGGGCGCTCTTCGGCTTAATGAAAGGCTCAATCTTGAGCAGCCTCTTTCGCTCTCGACTCCGCTCGGCGGACACCTTCTCTCCGGCCACGTCGACTGTCGGGGAAAAGTTCTCAAGATCTCAGAGAGAAAAACCGGAAGGAGGCTAAACATCTCCTTTCCCTCTGACCAGAGGAGTTATTTCATCCCCAAAGGCTCGGTTGCGGTCAACGGAGTCAGTTTGACCATCGCTGAATTGAGGAGTTCCTGGTTTGAGGTTGAGCTTATCCCGATCACCCTCAAGAATTCTAACCTGGGCGACCTGAGAAGCGGAGACGCGGTCAATGTCGAATGTGACATGATTGGAAAATACGTGTATAATTGGATAAATCAATTGAAGAGATAGAGAACACGAACAAGGATAAGGGAATAAAATGATAGAGAAGCACAAAAAGACTTCTGTTGAGCAGGCCATAAAAGCCGTAAGTGCAGGTAAGCTGATCATCATCGTCGATGATGAAGACCGGGAAAACGAAGGCGACCTTATGGTCGCAGCTGAAAAAACCACTCCTGAAATCATCAACTTCATGTCAAAGCACGGCCGGGGCCTCATCTGTCTGCCCCTGACCAAAAAGAGGGTGAAGGAACTCGGCCTGCCAATGATGGTTTCAGACAACACAGCTCCCTTCAAAACAGCTTTCACTGTCTCCATAGATGCCAAAGAAGGGGTCACAACCGGGATTTCAGCCTATGACCGGGCCAAAACAATCCTAACCGCCATCAACCTTAAAACAGCTCCAGAAGACCTGAATCGCCCTGGCCACATCTTTCCCCTTCAAGCCAAGGATGGCGGAGTCCTGGAGAGGGCAGGTCAGACTGAGGCAGCTGTGGACATGGCCCGGCTTGCTGGCCTGATGCCTGCAGGCGTCATCTGTGAAATCATGAATGAGGACGGCACCATGGCCCGCATGCCTCAGCTCGAAAAGTTCAGCCAGGCTCACAACATCCTCATCCTGACCATCGCCGACCTCATCAAATACCGCATGAAACACGAAAGGCTTGTCAGGAAAGTGGAGGAGGCCGAGCTTCCGACAAAGTTCGGAACCTTCAAGGTCATGGTCTTTGAAGACACTATTCACAAGGAGCACCATCTTGCTCTGATTAAAGGGGAGATCAAGAAGGATGAGCCGACCCTTGTCCGCGCTCACTCCCAGTGCCTGACCGGCGACACCTTCGGCTCTGCCCGCTGCGACTGCGGAGAGCAGCTCCACCGGGCCATGGAGATGATTGAAAAAGCGGGCAAGGGAGTCATCCTCTATATCCTCAACCAGGAAGGTAGGGGCATCGGTCTGACCAATAAAATCAAGGCCTATGCCATCCAGGACCAGGGGGCCGACACTGTTGAAGCCAACCAGAAGCTGGGCTTCAAGCCTGACCAGAGGGATTATGGGATTGGAGCTCAGATTCTTGTCTCGCTGGGAGTCAACAAGCTCCGGCTTCTGACCA
>CAZJXZ010000247.1:0-3885 GCA_964549955.1 uncultured Eubacteriales bacterium | reverse complement strand
GCCCTGCGGATGTCTTTTGCAGCCATAATCGCCGAGACAACAGCAATTCCTTCCACACCGCACTCCATTACTTGCCTTGCGTTGCTGGTGTTTATTCCTCCGATGGCCAGGATGGGTATCTTGATTTTCTCCCTTATGGCTTTTAGCCCTGGAAGGCCGAGAACAGGCCTCGGCTCTTTCTTGGTGGGAGTGGAGAAGACTGGACCGACTCCTAAGTAATCAGCCCCCCCAGCTTCAGCCGCGAGAGCCTCTCTCAAGGTATTCACAGTGAAACCGATCTTTTTATTCTTTCCCAATATTTTTCGAGCAACAGGAAGAGGTAAGTCTTTCTGGCCAAGATGAACGCCGCTCGCCCCGCAGGCTTGGGCGATATCAACTCTATCGTTGATGATGAGAGGAGTTTTTTTTGCATCGAGGACTTTGGATGTCTGAAGAGCTAAGGCGAGGAAATCCCGCGTCTCTAAATTCTTTGCCCTGAGCTGAACAAGATTCACTCCAGCATCAACCGCTTTTTCGATAATAGAAATAATGCTCCTTCCTTTTGCTGCCTCTGCATCCGCGACGAGGCAAAGGATGAGGTCCATCTCTCTCATAGTTTGGCGTTATTATAAGACAAATTTAAATAAACAAACAGATTGGGCATAAATAAAAAATCATGTTTTTCGTGGCGGAAAAACCAGGTTATGGCTCAGGCCGGGTGTCTTCTAAACAGGCAGGCTCGACTCATATAGCTCTGTGTTTGGCGGAGGCTGAGTGGTAAGAAAGCCGTGTGAGAGGCTGAGCCTCTTCATAATACGGATTCGTGGATGTAAATTATAAAAGCTATGCCTTTTTTGATACGATCGAAGACAAATCCTATGGAAAGCTTGAATTAAAAAAAATAAGGTGCTATAAATCAATCAATTTTGCGAGGAGCGGCTAAAAAAGAGAGGCGAGCTTGTTTGAAAAAATGGCGAAGGTGATATTCATCGAGAAGAAGAGAAAGACTGGAAATCAAGGAGGAGACTTTGGAGATTATAAAGATTAAAAGCAAACTTTTCTTGGTTTCAGCGATCATGCTGCTTCTCCTTGCTTCCTGCAGCCCGAGGAGCATTTACAGGCCAAGGCTCTTTTTCGGAGCTTCAGAGATGTCGTGGGTCGAAAAAATTGTGCGCAGGATGAGTCTGGAAGAGAAGATTGGACAGATGATTGCCTGTTCCTATTCCGGCCAGTTTGTCAACAAGGATAGTGAAACTCTCCGCAGGCTCGAGCATTTGATTGTCGAGCGCAAGATTGGCGGATTGATTCTTTTTGGCGGCCAGGTTTATGAAACGGCCTATCTGACGAATGCCGTGCAGAGAATGGCGAAAATCCCTCTTTTGGTTGCCTCTGATTTTGAGCGAGGAGCAGGCAATCAGATTCAAGGCGCCATCGAGTTTCCTCCTCTGATGGCTATTGGCGCAACCTGCTCTGAAGAGCAGGCCTATCTCATGGGTAAGATTACTGCCCTTGAAGGAAGAGCCATGGGAGTCCATATGACATATGCTCCTGTGGCTGATGTCAATATCAATCCTTTGAATCCGATAATCAACACCCGCTCCATCGGCGAAGACCCAAAAGAAGTCTCGCGTCTGGCAATGGCTTTCATAAAAGGCTGCCAGGAGAATGGACTTATAGCCACAGCCAAGCATTTCCCGGGTCACGGAGACACGGACCTGGATTCTCACACCGTTCTTCCCACTGTGAGCGGAGACCGAAGCCGCCTGGAGAAGGTTGAGCTCTATCCTTTTAAAAAGGCGATCGAGGCCGGAGTCCAGGCGATCATGACTGCCCATCTCCAGCTTCCTGCCCTTGATTCCACGCCCAACCTCCCGGCTACTCTTTCGCCCCTCATCTTGACCGGCCTTCTCAGGGAAGAACTCGGCTTTAAAGGCCTCATCGTCACCGATGCCATGGGAATGGGCGGAGTCACTTCCCTTTATTCACCTCAAGAAGCAGCCTTGAAGGCGATTCAAGCCGGAGTGGATATGGTCCTTCTTCCTCCGACACCGGATGAGGTCATCGAATCCCTTATCCAGGCCGTCAAACTCGGCCAGATTTCTGAAGCGAGAATCGCAACTTCGGTGAGAAGAATTCTTGAGGCGAAAGCAAGGCTTGGCCTTCACAGGAATAAGCTGGTGGATGTGGACATTCTGGATGAGAGAGTGGCGACAAAAGAAAATCTTGAATTGGCTCGTAAGATGCATGAGAGTGCCATCACCCTTGTCAAGAACAGTGGCGGAATTCTTCCGCTCTCTAAATTGGATCAGAAGATAGCTGTTTTTTCTCTGAGCAGCGACCCGGATGGATACTTTGCGGGAAGACCCTTTGTTCAAGAAATAGAAAAGAGGTGCTCAACGGTCTTGAGTTTCTTTTCTGATTCCTCCACTGGCGAAGAATTGATTCAAGAAGCCGCACAGAAAGCCAGCGAGGCCGAGCTTCTTGTCTTTGCTCTTTTCTCCACCCTCCGTGCTTCGAAGGGAAGCGTCGACCTTGAATCGAAACATATCGAGCTCATCAGGCAAGCTGCTGCGAATTCTGCGCCGGTTGTTGTCATTTCTTTTGGAAGTCCATATTTCTTGAAGCATTTTCCAGACGTTGACTGCTACCTTTGTGCCTACCGTTGGACTCCTCAGGCTCAAGAGGCTGCGGCCAAAGCTCTTTTTGGAGAAATCGATATAAAAGGCAGGCTGCCCGTTTCTATGCCTGGCCTCTACCCCCAGGGTCATGGTTTGATTTTGTTCAAGAAAGACGGAAATATTGCTTCCTTTTAATGAGAAACTTTGACAATTCCTTTCGTTGGTTTTAGTATAAAAAGGAATTTGATATTTAGCCAAAAGCAAGAGGAGTAGAGAAAGATGGTGTTTCCCAAAAAGATATTATCGATTTCGCTCATCGTCATCATAATCGCGGTACTGGCATTTTTCTTCTTTTTCAAGCACAAGCCAGCCAAACCAAAGGAAAAATTTTCTCAAGCCTCCGCAGCAGAAACCCAAAAGGCTGAAGAAGCATCTATCCCTGTCAAGGTAGCCCGAGTGATTAGAGGAGATTTGGTTATCAAGTTAAAGTCGCCCGGAGAAGCTGTGACCAACAAAAAAATAAAGATGACAGCCGAAATCTCTGGAACCATTAAGAGCCTGAATATCGAGGAAAGCAGCCACGTCAAGGAGGGAGAGCTGCTGGTTGTGCTTGATGATGAAGAATATAAGTTGGCACTTGATAAAGCAAAGGCGTCGCATCTGAAGACTTTATCTGAATTATTGGTGGAAAAGCGTTTTGCCGGGCCTGAAGAATCATTATCCGAATCCGAACAGAAAAAGATTCAAAAAGCCAAGGATGACTATGATCGAGCAAGAAGGCTCTACCAGGATGGAAAGATATCAAGGGAAGAATTTGAGAAGGCGGGCAAAGATTTTGAGATGGCTCTGATTGAATCAGGTGAGAAAAAGGAAGAGATCCTGGCGGCTGCCAAAGGGCTGACTCAGGCTGAAATTGCAGTCAAAGAAGCTCAAATAAAAATCGAGAAGACAAAGATTCGCGCCCCGTTTTCTGGCATTGTCTGTGAGATCAAGGTTCTCCCCCAGGAGCGGGTGACGGCCAACCAGGAGCTTTTCACTCTGGTCAACATCAGTCAGATTCAAGTCCGGGCAAAAGTGCTGGAGAGCGAGGTGGGTAAAATAAAAGTCGGCCGTGAGGCTGATTTAAGATTCAGCGCGTATCCAGAGAGAGTATTCGAAGGAAAGGTCAAGGCCATAAGTCCCATCATCAATCCTGATGACAAGACATGCAGCGTCATCATCGATGTCTCCAATCCTGAGGAAGAGATAAAGCCAGGGATGCATGCCGAGGTGGAGATTGCGGCTGAAA
>CAZJXZ010000246.1:0-3908 GCA_964549955.1 uncultured Eubacteriales bacterium | reverse complement strand
TAGAGTCGGATATTGTTGGGCATGCTCAGAAGAAAGAGAAGGAGCTGGAAAGAGCTGTGGAGAAGATAAAGGAAGTGAAAGCAGGAGTTCTATCCCAAGACTACCGAGCCAAGCCTGATTGGCATAACTGTAGTTTTTGTGAATTCAGGACAATCTGCCCCGACTCTTATGCCTATTAAAAAAGAGATTATTTCTGATTGCAATTTGAGACAATCGGATTTCTAAGATTATTCTATTTGCGGCAAAAAGAGATGGAGAGGAATTTCCACGATATTATTCTTGCCCTGCGAAAGGCTTTCCTTTGTCAGCAAGATACCTCCTCCGGCTTTTTTCAATCCTTTCCTATCTTCATCAGTGATTAAAGCTTGATATTTGACCTCTATATAAGCTTCAGGCTTGCCGAGGTATGAACAGATAAAATCGATTTCTGAACGATTCCGCCAGAAAGAAACATTTTTATAGTAGTTTATGAAATGAATGCCCACGATATTCTCGTTGAGCCTGGCTTTTGAACTGGGATCTTTCAGGAATTCAGAGCAGAAATCGAAGGCATTTGGCGCTCCATTGACCCAGGCTCTTAAAGTATGGAAGATGAGAGGGTCGATAAAATATATTTTTTTCCTCTTCTTGAAGGAAAGCAGGGAAGAGTCCAGGTTTCTGACTTGATAGATTGTCTTTGTGATATAAAGGCCTTCGAGGACTTCCAGATAGGAAGAAACAGTATTATGCGAGCCTATGGAGGTTTCTTTTGATATTAAATGGGCATCCAAAGGCTCGAATCGTTTTGCCAAAATGGAATATAGAATTTCTCTGAGATACCGCTCATTTTTGCCAGATTTTAAAATATCTCCCAGAGTGGCCTGGAGGTAGACATAATAAGGTTCAGGAGAGATTTTATCCTCTTCGTTCTTTAAAAAATCAACTATGCTAAGAGGGAGTCCTCCTGTTTTCACATATTTCTCCAAGAAACTCTGGAGCTCACTATTAAAATAGGAAAGTTTCTCGGCGTTCTTATAAACAAGCTCTTGATTAAAATGTTCTTTTTCCAAAGGCTCTGGAAGTTCTATTTGAGGAGCCAAATTTTTAATATATTCTCTGAAGCTCAAAGGAAACATCTCTAGGTCATTTTCAGAAGCAAATGGCCCTCTTCTCCCAGGAAGCCTTTCTCCTCCTTTATGCAATTCTATGCTCGAAGAGCCAGTGACAAGAAGAAAAGCATTTTTAAGTATCCCAGAGTCATATGCCTTTTTGATTCCAAGTTGCCAATCTCGGATATAAGTTGCCTCGTCAAGAAATATAAATTGAGAAGCCGCCTTTTTACCTTTGGCGATATTAATATAAGATAAAAGAAGATCAAAGACCTCCTCCTCGTTCCTCAATCCGCCGATATCCAGAGCAAAATAGAAAATCTCGAACGGATTTGTTCCCTCAAGGAGCAAGTTTTCAATGATTGTCTTAACCAGAGTCGTCTTACCTATCTGCCTCGGTCCTCTAAGGATGTAGACTCTTTCTTTTTCAAGCTTGATTTTCTCTTGGACAGGATTCTTTAATATTTTTTGGGCTTGCTTTAGCCTCAAGAGGATAGGGTCATTTTGAAAATTATTTATGTTATCCCACTGGGGATTTTGAAAACGAAGTCGTTCAAGTTCCACATGAATTTTATACGTGTTTTTTTGTTTTTTGTCAATATGCTGACATAAAATAGGCATTTTATGTCAATAGAGCGACAATACTAGCACTCAAAATAAATTTTTTAGGATTTTCAAGTGGCAGCTTGATGATATCAACTTTATCGGTCGCTGGAGGGATTGATTATATAGAGGAATGGGCGGTCATCATTGATTTCAAGGCAACAGAGGTTAAGGACCAGAAAGAGGCTGACAAGAGAACCAGTGATAGCCTGCAGCGGCAAGTGCTGCAGTCGCCGATTGAAGGGCAGCATTAAGGCAATATTCAATCTCCGGCTCTTAGCATTTGACATCAAATTTTTGCTTTGCTATAGATAGACCATATCATGTCAGACAATAAAGGTATAGGATAACAGCTTAAGAGAATATTAGAGATTACAAAAAAGTAGTGGCGAATTTGAAAGTTCTACTAATAGAGCCTGACTCAAATTTCAGTAAGGAAATTGAAAAAGATATCTCTGACTGGGGGTACGATTTCATCACCGTCAAGAGTATCAAAGAAGGTACAGAAGTTGTAAAGAACGAAGAAATTCGTATCCTCATATTAGAAGGGGCGATGCCGGGTGAAGACCCCGCCAGACTTTGCCGGCTGATTCGTGATGGAGTCCAAGAAGAGGTCATCAAAAATATATTTATAATCTTGCTCACAGACAAAGCTCATGAGTATGACCAGGTTAAAACTTTATCAGCCGGCGCGGATGATTATCTCCTCAAGCCTTTCAGTTCCTTGGAACTGAAAGTTCACCTCAGCAATGGCCAGCGCATGATTATCCTCGAAGAAAATTTTCATAAATTAGCCAGTTTTGATTTCGCTACGAATTTATGGAAAAAGGAAAAAATCATCGAGTTCCTGGATGAAGAGCTTAATCGCGGTTGGAGAGAAGAAAAACCTACAGGAATCCTTAAGCTCGATATCGACAATTTTAAACAAATCAATGAGACTTACGGATACATCATCAGCGATAAGGTTTTGGCCCAAGTTGGTTCTCGCTTGAAAAAAGTCATGCGCCCCTATGATAAAATCGGACGTTATGGAGGGGACGAAATGCTCATCATTTTCCCTAACTGCTCTCTTGAAGTTGTAAGCCAAATTGCGGAACGTCTCCGCTCCTGTGTCTGCGCAAAAAAAATAGAAATAGAGACGACTCAAATAAATGTAACTATCAGCTTGGGCGGAACGTCATCGGATAATTTAATTCGAGCGTCCGCGGTCAATCTTATTAAAGACACGGATAAAGCTCTCTATATGGCCAAAAAAAAGGGCCGCAATCGTGCCGTCGTCATAGAATCCACCGCTGTCGTTTAAGATCAATTATTTATTTCGTTTCAAATGAATTTGGACAGCATCTAGTATTTTCTTTTTCTTCATCTTTCAAGCCGCCCTTGGCATATTTTTTGTCATTATTTATTCTTCCTCGCGAAGGTTGGAAGGGAGAAGAGGAGTGAAGGAGTCGAAGACATCCCTTATTTATAATGAACTTTTTTTAAAGAATTTCGTTTAATAATATCTCATTTTTGAAAAGGAGGACGCCTATGTCAGCTCGTTTCAAGGATAAAAAATCGAGATTCTGGCTTTGCTCTTTCTTTGTTTCTCTTTTTGCTCTTTCCCTGTTGGCTGTGGGTTTATCAGCCCGGGAGGAAGAGCGGGTGTCCAAGTTCGGTGAGTATAAAGGTTATTCGGAGGCGATATATGATTCCTGGGTTCGGACCTCTCAATACCTGACGATGAGAGACGGCATCAAAATAGCGATTGATATCATTCGTCCCGCAAAGAACGGCGTCGCCGCTCAAGAGCCGCTCCCAGCTATCTGGACTCATACTCGCTACCGCCGGGCTCTTATTAAGGATGGCAGGGTAATCACCGAAGCGGATTCTCCCTTTGCCCAGCAATTGATCAAACACGGATATATCATTGCTGCCGCGGATGTTCGCGGCTCAGGAGCCTCTTTTGGAAGCTGGCAGGGGATTTGGACCAGGGAAGAGTCTCAGGATGCCTATGAAATCACTGAGTGGCTTGCCTCACAGCCATGGTGCGAGGGCAAGGTGGGCATGATGGGAGGCTCTTACCTCGGAGTCACTCAGCTCATGGCTGCCGGCACAAAGCCTCCCCACCTGAAGGCTATCTTCCCTATTGTGGCTCTTTTCGATATTTATCCCGTAGGTTATCACGGCGGAGTCTTCTATGATGACTTAATAAGGACGTGGAGTGAGCTGACAAAG
>CAZJXZ010000245.1:0-3923 GCA_964549955.1 uncultured Eubacteriales bacterium | reverse complement strand
CAGAAATCGGCGGAGCCTTTGGCGGCGAGAAGGAAACAGGCGGCGGCAGAGAGTCCGGGTCGGATGCCTGGAAAAGCTATATGCGAAGGCAGACCAATACCATCAACTGGTCCAGAGAGCTTCCCCTAGCCCAGGGCATTAAGTTTGGCGATTGATAGAATCCAAGATTTCAGCCGAGACAGTAGCTGAGGAGTTTGTCGAATATAAATAAATTTTAAAGAGGAGAAGAAAAAATGGCAAAAACGCTTTACCGTTCTCAGAAACAGAAAATTCTGGGAGGAGTTTGCGGCGGGCTTGCTGATTATTTGGATACGGATGTTAACATCCTTAGGCTCTTATTCGTGGGCGTTGGTTTGATTACAGCTGTCCTGCCCATGGTCCTCTTCTATCTCATCGCTTGGATCATTGTCCCCATCGAGAAGAGCTCAGGCTAAGTGGCTCAAAAATTGACTTATCTCTTGATATTCGATATTTTTTAAGCTTCAAATCCCTTTTTGACAGACAAGAATGAAGCCGAAAGCGAAGGGATAGGAGAGATGGCGGATAAAGAGCAAATCATTTTCTCGCATATTGCCATAGACGGTATTCTCAGGTGCGGCAAGACAAAACTCGCCCACGTCCTCGCTCAGAAAATAGGAGGGAAGGTCATCTTGGACAGAGCGGAGAATCCCTACCTTCGAGATTTTTATGAAGAGAAAGAGGGAGCTTCCTTTCTTTCCCAGCTTGTTTTCCTGGTAAACCGCTATCATCAGCAGGTTGCGCTTATGCAGAGAGAATTATTCGAAGAGAGAGTCATCTGCGATTATCTTTTCGAAAAGGATAAAATCTACGCCTATCAGACTCTCACCGATGATGAGCTCATAGTCTATGAGAGAATCTTCAGCATTTTGTCTGAGAGAGTGGCCAGGCCTGACCTAGTTATCTATCTCCAGATTTCTATGCCCACCCTGCTCAAGAGGATTGCCAGAGAGGGGTCGGTTCTGGAGAAGAATATTTCAGAAAGGTACCTGGAAAATATCTTGGAAGCTTTTGACTATTTCTTCTTCAATTACCAGGCAACTCCACTACTGGTGGTGAAAGCTGATGATTTGGATTTAGACCGGGAAGAGGATATAATAGATTTAATAGATAGGATTAAGAAGATGAAGAAAAGCCCTTTGTTTTATGTGCCGCTCAGCAAAGATAGCAAGCAGTCAAAAAAATAAAATAGATAGCGAAACTATTAGATATTAGACTTTACCTCAATCCCGTGATTTGAGGCGGGATGGGGAGAAAGGATTGGTCATGCCTGAAAAAAATAACCAAAAAGTCACCATCCCTTCTCTTCAGGCCAAGAAAGATAGGAAAGAAAAGATTGTGGCCATAACGGCCTATGACTTTCCCATTGCCAAGATCGTGGATCAATGCGGAGTGGATATGATTCTGGTCGGAGATTCATTGGGGATGGTCGTCCTGGGCTACGAGAACACTATCCCGGTGAGCATGGAGGAGATGATTCATCACACCAAGCCTGTTGTTCGGGCTTCGAAAAGGGCGTTGGTTGTCGGAGACATGCCCTATTTTTCCTTCCACTTGACTCAAGAAGAGTCCGTAGCCAATGCCTCCCGCTTTCTAAAAGAAGCCGGAGCGTCGGCAGTCAAGATTGAAGGAGCATCGAAGAAGAGGTTGAAGCTGGTCGAAGCTCTGGTCGAAGCCGAGATTCCGGTCATGGGCCATGTCGGGCTCACCCCTCAGTCGATCTATCATTTTGGCCAGTTCAAAGTTAGAGGCAAAGAGGTCGCTGAAGCCAAGAAAATCATCAGGGATGCTTTAAATTTGGAAAAGGCTGGAGTCTTCTCGGTTGTCCTGGAATGTATTCCTCTGGAAGTGGCAAAAGTCGTAACTGAGAAGCTAAAGATTCCCACGATCGGTATCGGAGCCGGTCCTTATTGCGACGGACAGATCCTTGTCTTCCACGACCTGGTCGGTTTTTCCGATGGATACCTTCCCAAATTTGTCAGGAAATATGTGGATATCCATCAGCTCATCAGCCAGGCTGTCAAGGAGTACATCGATGATGTCAAGCAAGGAAAGTTTCCTGATAGCGACCACTCCTACCACTTTCAACCGGAAAAGACTAAGGAATTGACCGGGAAAAAGCCCAAGCTAAAGAGATTATCCAAGAGGCAAGGATGAAGGTCATCGCCAGCATCGACCAGATGAAAAGAACAGCTAAAAGGCTGAAATCGCAAGGAAAGACCATCGGCTTTGTTCCTACCATGGGCTTTCTTCATCAGGGTCATTTGAGCCTGGTGCGCGAATCGCTGCGGAGGGCTGACGTGACCGTGGTCAGCATCTTTGTCAACCCCACACAGTTTGGGCCAGGAGAGGATTTCAAGGATTATCCTCGTGATTTGAAGAAAGATTCTGAATTTTTAAAAAGAGAAGGTGTTGACTATCTTTTTGTCCCTGAGCCAGACGAGATGTATCCTGAGAGCTACAAAACTTTTGTCGAAGTTCATGAGCTGCAGAATAGACTCTGTGGACGTTCCCGCCCGACACATTTCCGTGGCGTTTGCACAGTTGTCTTAAAACTCTTTAACATCGTCAGCCCCGACATCTCTTTTTTCGGGCAGAAAGATGCCCAGCAGGCGATCATCATCAAAAGGATGGTTCGCGACCTTAATGCAGATGTTAAGGTTGAGGTTTTGCCCACTTTCAGAGAAAAAGACGGCCTTGCCCTCAGCTCAAGGAATATATACTTGAACGAGGAGCAAAGGAAGGCAGCCATTGTTCTATCCGAAAGCCTGAAAGAGGCAGAAGCAATGGTTGAAAAAGGGGAGAGGAATGTTGCGGCGATTCTGAGCAGGATGAGGGAGATCATAAGCAAAGAGCCCCAGGCAAATATAGACTATGTCGAGATTGTTGACATGGAAGAACTCAATCCCATAAAAAGAATCGAGAAGAAAGCCCTGGCCGCCATGGCTGTTTTTGTTGGAAGAGCCAGGCTTATCGATAACACAATTCTACGCATCAAGGAGTCAAGCCATGAGAAGAATAATGTTGAAGTCAAAGATTCAGAGGCTCAAGGTCACTGAATCCAACCTCGATTATGAAGGCAGCCTCACCCTGGATGAGAGCCTGATGGAGGCTGTGGAGATGCTGCCCTTCGAGCAGGTTCATGTTTACAATATTTCCAATGGAGAAAGATTCATAACCTATTTGATAAAAGGCGAAAGGGATTCGGGCAAGGTTATCGTTAATGGAGCAGCGGCTCATAAGGCCGGGAGTGGAGACAAATTGATTGTCGCTTCTTACGCAGTGCTGGATGAAGAGGAGATAGATTTTTTCACCCCAAAAATCCTTATCGTCGACGAGAAGAATAGGATAAAAGAGCTAAAATAGACCTTAAATCAAAGATTATCACTCACCCTGAGCCAATTGTTTTTTGTTTCGGTATCCAGGGGTTTCATAGTGGCGGGATTTCTTGTGGCCTTCCAGGCTTTTTTATTAGGATTATTGCCTCCTTTTATTTCCACGCTGCCCTCTATAGTATTACCGCTAACCAGGCCAGTGAAAACCATCTTGGCGATTTTATTGCCTTCCTTTTTTTCAGCCGTGAATTGAATTTTATCTCCTGTGAGAAGAACTTCACTCAGGACAAGTTCTTGGCCTTTGCTCTTAATTTTGCCAGTCGCATACTGGAAATGCTGGTCTAATTCCATCAGGTAATGAACCTTTTTTGAATCTTCCTTCAAGTCCCATTCCCATGTGCCTGAAACATTGGCTGGTACAATCCAGAGAAAAACATTGTGACTCATCTCATCGACCATTACCACTGAGGATTCATCGGATTTCCAGGTATCCATACCGAAATCATGGGAAACGACCCGGGTTCCAGGCCTTAATTGGCTCAGGAGTCGAGGACGCAAGCGGAGATTGAC
>CAZJXZ010000244.1:0-3963 GCA_964549955.1 uncultured Eubacteriales bacterium | reverse complement strand
AGCGAAGCTTGACAGTCTGCGCTAATTCAATTATTTTCTATCTGTTCAGTAAATGCTTTCCTAAAAAGCCAGCGTAGCTCAGTTGGCAGAGCGACTGATTCGTAATCAGTAGGTCGAGGGTTCGATTCCCCCCGCTGGCTTTTCTTGTTTTTTGAGGAACTTTCCTCGCCAAGGCTCAAGCCTTCTGACCATAGATGAATATCATTCGCTGAATTAAAATTGAAATGTCTTTCGCCTCAATATCCTCGAAAAAAGAATCTTATTATTGCTTTTTGGTCTTTATCTCTGGAAAGGATTGAAGGCTGCTTTTGTGTAGCCTTGGGGAAGGTCGTATATGCCTGGCGGCGGGTCTTTCTTCTCCACGGATAGAAGTTCTTCCTGAGATTTTGTCTCAGCTCCCATCATTGTCATCGATAATTTAGTAAGCACAGGATAGCCTTCTATTTTCTGGAATTCTGCGATTACACTCTTGAACATTGGGTTCAACAAGAGAGTTTCGTTTTGGAACTTTTTATAAAGGTCAAAATCGATTCCCAAATCTTTTGAAGTCCACATTTCCATGGTCATGGGCATGGTCATTCCCATTATCGAAACTGAAATTTCCACCAGATATTTTTTGCAGTTCCAGTCTTTAATCTTTTGAGTCTCACCGGAATCGGTGACAGTCGCTGTGACTTGCATCATTTGCAAATATTGCATTGCTTCAGCAGGCAGAATTTTTTCAAAGTCTATGGGCAGGTCAATCTCAGAGTAGGTTTTATCTTTATTGTTGATTATGTACATTTTATTTAGGTCGAATCTGACCAGAGTCGAAATATCGCCCAAGTCATCTCTCATTTTGTCATTCGTCATCCAGACTATTCCCTGCTCATCCTTGGCGGGTTGAACCTGGCCCATCATGACCACCTCATCTGAGTGCTTGGTCCTGGTGATGAAAATATCAGCCTTTGCCAGAATAGGGCAGAGAAACAGGGTAAGGGCAATGAAAAAAAATACGATCCTTGAAGTTTTTTTCATCTTGCGACTCCTCCTTAGAAAATCTTTGTCTAATTTATCTTATTTTTACGCTAGAAGCAATATGGAAGCTTCCCTCCGGTTCCCTTTTGCTCCAGCCATCAATCTACGGGTAATCCCACCGACCTTTTCCAGAGAGGATTTTGGGAATTATGGTTTTATTAAAAATTTTTTTTGACATTTTGATGATTGATTCATTATAATTATTCCGCTGGCTGGAGAGGGATCCTCCTTAGCCCCGCTTCCTTTTCCAAACCTTGGCTCCTCGACAGCCAGCGCCCCTTCTTATCAAAACCTTCCTCAATAAGCTGAAAGGATTCCTTTTATCAGAGACTAGAGACTTTCGAGAGCTAATCGGCAATCGTTTCATCTGCTTGCAGCTTGTTCTGGGGAGGCAATCGTCCAGGTTCCAGGCGGCATATGCTGCCTTGGATGCGAGTCCATGCCCTGTTCGGGAAGGGCAGCATTGAAATCGAAGACTGCTCTTTACTTCTTCTTGGAGCGCTCCTTGAGGTGGTCTTTTAATTTGAGATAGGGAATTCCCTGCTCGAGCCATTCCGGCGCAGGCTTTCCCAGGAGATAGTGGTCGAAGAATTCGCGCATTCTTACTGTATAATCCTCCTGGTTGATAGGCTTTCTCAGGCCGTGTTCTTCGCCTTTGTATTGAAGCATGACCACTGGCTTGCCCAGACGCCTCAGGGAGTTGAAATACTCGATACCCTGGTTCCAGTCCACTGCGCCGTCTTTATCGTTATGGAGGATAATCAGCGGAGTTTTCACGTTTTTGGCAAAATAGACAGGAGAATTCCTGATGTAGGCTTCCAGGTTTTCAAGGTAACTGCCTTTGAAGCGTCCCTGGCTGCTTTCAAAAATTGGCTGGTTTGCCGAGCCTGTGCTCCAATAGATCGAGCTGTACATGCTGATCATATCGGTCAGCGGCGCTCCAGCCACTGCGGCTTTAAAGATGTCACTCTGTGTTACCAGGAAGGCTGTCTGGTAGCCGCCCCAGGAGTGGCCGTGGATGGCCACTCTGTCCTTGTCCACCACGCCTGTGGCAATTGCAGCCTCGATGGCTGGAAGAACGCACCAGACTGCAGACATACCAGGGTCGTTCACTGTGTAGACGATGTCCGGCATCAAGACCGCATAGCCCAGGCTGTTATAGACGGATTTATTGAATCCGGTGGCCGACGGTGTGAAATAGCGGTTAAGTCCCTGGGAGAGCTTTTCATAGATATAGACAATCGTCGGATAGCTTTTTCCCTTTTCATAGTTTGCCGGCAGAAAGAGAGCTGCCTGCAGTTTTTGACCTTTGGCACTGCTGTAATCGACGAGAAGGGAGCCGCTCGACCAGAGAAAGTCTTTCTGCTGAGGGTTGGCTTCTGTTATCTTTTGCCCTTTTTCCAGATTAGCATCAGTTACGAAATAATCAGCATAATCTTTGTAAGTTTCTCTCGTGTAGAGATAGGTTTCAGACTTCTTGGCTTTAAGAAGCCTTGAAAACAGAGCATCATCCCAGAGGAGCATCCTGGCCGGCGCTTTTCCTTTCTCCACCAGCGCCACTCCTCCCTTTTTGGTCCACTCTCCGTATGTCCCAAAATAGACCGCGCCAGAAAGGTCTATGCCTTTTTCCTCAGGGTCAAGCCTGAAGCGACGTTCGTAGCGAATGCTCTCTTTTTTGCCGTTTATGGTGAGGCTTTCACCCTTGCCGCCATGAACCGGAACATTCCAGACATCCCAGTTATCATAGAGCAGGACAGAGACTCCGTCTTTAACCCAGCCCACAGGCCGGATCGGGGGTTTGACGATGTTTTGGTCGTTCTCTTCGTCAATAAAAGAAGTCGGGACATCCTTGGTGATGTTGTATTTTTTGCCTGTGGCCATCTCATAGGTGTAATAGTGTCCATCGTCATAGTAGAGAAAATGGCTTCCCTCAGGAGAAGGTCCATAATACCAGCGGCATTTTTTCAGGGCAGACTGGCGGGCACCTGTATCCAGGTTAATAACGAAAATATCCTGGTAGCGTTGGCCATCAAGGTTTCCCGCAAGTTCGTAGTTGCGGTTATCAAGGCCGATCGCCCAGCGCTCTTTGGCAGCAGGCACAACATTTCTCAGCTCGTCATCAGCCAGCCTGATGAACTTTTTTTCTTGGGGATGATAGATGCAGAGATAGCTGTAGTTTTCGTCTGTTTTTTCCTGAACCTGCTGCATGGGCTGAAGCCTCTTATCCAGCCAATGCCAGATGACAAGCTCAGGCAATTCTTCCTCCTCCTCCTTTTTCTCTTCTTTGCTCGGTTCCTCAGCCTTTTCAGCCGTCTCCTTTGGCTTCTCCTTTTCTTTATCTTTCGCTTTTTCCTCTTTCTTTTTTGCCTTATGGATGCCGAAAAGGATTGCCCTCAGGTCTTCTGTCCAGAACGGAGCCCTGTTCGGGCTTATGGTCATTCCTTCCGGGAAATTTTTGTCGTCTTTGGGTTCATAGATAGTTTTTACTGGAATTAAGGAGGAGAAATTGGTAAAGCCGACGAGGCCATAAAGTTTGTCTTCGAAGCTCTTATCTTCTTTTCCCTTGAGAGCAGCAAGCCCATCTCCTTTTTCGGTCCATCTTAAGCTCTTATAAACAGCTTTATCGCTGTCGAGAGGGAGGACGACTCCTGTAGCCATCTTTCGAAGCTGGATTCCGTTGCCGCTCATTTCCTTGGCATCAACAATCCAGGCCAGCCACAGACCTTTTTTATCAAAAGCAAACTCAGAGACGTTTCCGACATTCAGCTCTTTGGAGGAGGCAAGCTCATGCAGGATCAAATCCGAGCCGTTCCATTTTTCCTTCTCCTGGCCTTCTGCCGGGTACTTATGGAGAGCAATCCAGGAAGCATTCTCTCCTGAAAAGGAATAGTCTTTGACCTTCTCGAATTCAAGCTTCTCGCCCGAAGAGAGGTTTAAGACCTCCAC
>CAZJXZ010000243.1:0-3985 GCA_964549955.1 uncultured Eubacteriales bacterium | reverse complement strand
AGCGGCTTATCCGCGAGGCCAAGCCCATGTACTGGGCGACAGGAGGAATGCATTCGGGCGAGACAGGCTCGGTCGAGATGCTGATGGAGCTGGCCTACCGCGTGGCAGTGGACGAATCGCCATTTATCAAGACCATCCGGGAAAATTCCATCGTCCTCATCACTCCTATCCTAGAAGTTGACGGCCGCGACAAGCAGGTCGACCTCTCCATGGCGCGTCGCAAAGACCCCAAAGCCACTGTGCCGAGTCGCCTCCTCTGGTGGGGGAAGTATGTCGCCCACGACGACAACAGGGATAACCTTGGACTCGGCCTCAACCTCAGCCGATATATCCTTAAAACCTTCTTCGATTTCCACCCCCAGGTGATGCACGACCTCCACGAATCTATCTCTCACCTCTATATTTCTACGGGAACAGGTCCATATAATGCCTGGCTCGACCCGATTGTCGTCGATGAGTGGCACCAGCTTGCTTATCAGGAGATTGATGATTTGACCCGGCAGGGTGTGCCAGGAGTCTGGACCCATGGATTTTACGACGGCTGGGCGCCCAATTATGCTTTCTATGCGGCCAACGGGCATAACGCTATTGGCCGCTTCTACGAGACACAGGGCGCTGGCGACGGCAGCACCCGCGTCATCACGGCCAGGGGGGAGAGAGCCTGGTTCCGGCCTAATCCTCCGCTGGGCACCGCTCTCTGGTCCATACGCAACAATGTCAACCTCCAGCAGAGTGCTATCCTGGTCGGCATGAATTACATTGCCAGCCACAAGGAGCGGTTTATGGAGAACTTCTACCTCAAGAGCAAGCGCTCGGTGGCCAAGGCCCGCAATGAAGGCCCGGCAGCCTACATTTTTCCTGGTGACGACCCGCGTCCCGGTCAGGCTGTGCGTCTTCTGAAACTCCTCCAGTGGCAGGGCTTGGAGGTACACAGGGCGGATAACGCCTTCAAGGTTGGCTCGGCTGAATATCCTGCCGGAAGCTACATTGTCCGCATGGACCAGCCTTACTCGCGCATGGCGGACATGGCTCTCGACCGCCAGTATTTCAACATCACAGACCCCAGTCCTTATGATGATGTTGGCTGGACGCTTGGCCCCCTCTACAATGTAAGAACCGTCCGCGTGGAGGATGTTTCTGTTCTTTCTGTGCCAATGACCCTTATAAAGGGAGAAGTCAAAGCTCCGGGCGGTATAACTCGGCTGGGCAGCGGCAGTGCTCAGGCTTTCCTCATCAATCATAATGCTGACAATCAGATTGCCTTTTTCCTGTTCAAGAACAAGGATCTTAAAATCCTTGCTGCAGAAAAAGCGTTTGAATCGCAGGGAAAGAAGTTCAATGCCGGGAGTTTCATCATCCGTGTCGATAAGAACTCAGGAAATTTGGAAAGCATTCTTGCCGCAGCCGGCCAGCAATATGGAATCAATATCTGTGCTGTGCCTGCTGTGCCCGATGTCCCCACGCATGAAGTGGCCATCCCTCGCATCGCTCTCATGCACACCTGGCAGAACACCCAGACCGAAGGCTGGGTGCGGATCGCGCTCGACGAACTCCAGATTCCCTATGACTATATCTCAGTCCATAAGGTCCGTGATACTGCAAACCTCCGCGAGAAATACGATGTCATCCTCTTCGGTCCCTCGTCTTCTGATGCCCTGAGCATTGTCCAGGGAGTCAGCGGCGACAAGCCGATTCCCTGGAAGAAAACCGACCTCACTCCCAACATCGGCGTCGAGGATTCAACAGATGACATGCGGGGCGGCATCGAATTCGAAGGAGTTTTGCACCTCAGGGATTTCATCAAACAGGGCGGATTGTTCATTACACTTGCCAACAGCTCCTCGCTGCCGATTCATTTCGGGCTGGCACAGGGAGCATCAGTCAAAGATACTCCCAACCTCTGGGCGCGAGGAAGCGTCTACAAGACCGAAGTCACGGAAAAGGCAAGCCCTATCGTCTATGGTTATGATGATACACTTGGAGTTTATTTCAGCCAGGCGCCGGTATTCGGTATTGGAATGGGCATGCGCGGCCGGGGATTCGGGATGATGCCGCCTTTTGCCGGTGCTGGTGCTGGCGGAAGAGTCTCGGGAAGGGGCGCAGTCAACGATGCTGATATACCGCAGGGAAGGCCCCGGGACCTTGGACAGAAGGCTGTAGAGGAATTTAGAAAAACCCAGAAGGAAGGCCAGGCTGAAGAGCAGGCTCCAGAGCGGCGCTTTTTTGCCCAGATGCCAAGGCCAAAAACGATCCTCAGCTTTGCCAAGAACGTCAATGAGCTCCTGATCAGCGGCGGCCTGGACCACGGCGAAGAGCTCGCCGGCACTCCTGCGCTCCTTGATGCAACTCTCGGCCAGGGCCATGTGGTCATGTTCAGCTTCAACCCGATGTGGCGGCACCAGACCCACGGCTCTTTCTTTCTCATCTTCAACGCCATGCTGAACTACAAGAACCTCTAACAAATTACGGGGACACAATACTTCGGGTCGGACCACGAATTAGGGGGATATAAGACTCTAATTCCGTGAACGAAATTCGGGGCCACATTAGTTGATTCCTGTGAAATTTAGGGACACATTACCTAATCTTGAATATTCGCCTGAATTCAGGGAAGAGATTCATGGAAACGTCACTTAATTCCCAAAATTCGGAGTCGAAATTCAGGACACGCTTTAACTTCCGATATGTAAGAAATGCGTAAATAAAATGAAAAAATTTTGGGCAAGATTTTTGATGCTATTTATGTTCTCGACTCTTAACTACAAGGTTCCAGCTGTACAAAACTCTGAAAAAGCCGGCCTGCAAAATCCCGCTCAGAAAAACCCAGTGCTGAATGCTGCAGACAAAGCAGAGCTTGCCGAGGCGTTACGGCTGAAGGCTGAATTCGGTGATCAAGTTTGGCCTGGTTTCAGCGGCTCCGTCATTCCCATTATTCTCTATAATGATAGTCATGAATTTCTCGTTGGAGAAGAGAATCCAGCAAACTCTTGGGAAGTCGTCAAAGAAGATAATTTTATGGGACGGCCATATTATCGCCGTGCTGCCAAAAATCCACAGTCTTTTGCCGTATCAATCGGGACGCGTTGGGCTGGAAGTATGGGGACTCTCGACTGGATGAACAGCCAAAGCCCGCTTAAAATTACCGTGGACTTTCACATTGTCGGGCTTCTTCATGAAATGTTCCATGCTTATCAAGCTAATCTCGTTCCTGCGCGCTTCGCCAGAGCAATGGCTGTCTATAAGTCTGAAAGCAGCTATCCCTATAAGGACAATGACTTTGCTTCCTCCTGGAATAGCGAAGGAGCGGCGCTCGCTGAAGCGCTGAGGGCGAAAGAGGATGCCGAAGCGCGCAGTTTGGCTCAGAAATTCTTGACTATCCGCGAAGCGCGTCGCCAGCAATCAGCCATCAGCCCTGACCTTGTTGCTTATGAAGTCGAACTGGAATGGCTGGAGGGGCTTGCGGAATATGTCCAAATTAAGTTTTACGAATTGGCTGCATCGAGCGCCAGTAAATCAGCTTCTATACGCTATGGGCCTGGCCTCCCTTTTTATTTGCAGGGGGATTTCGTCCGCTTAGAGAGATATTTAGGCCAGCAGAAAGAAGACCTTCGGTTTTATTTGAGCGGCATGGCCCAAGCACGTCTCTTGGACCGCCTCAACCCAGCCTGGAAAGCTAAAGCAATGCGGGAAAAGGTTTATTTGGAGGACTTATTGAGCACCATTTTCGAGCCCGGAAAAAATCACAGGCGAGCTTCACCTCTCGCTCACACAGTATCTTGGGGGAAGCATCCCTGCAGGCTTCCAGCGCACGACCATCCTCGGCACTGATGGCTGGATTCCCTAAAAGGAGCGAAGAATCTATATCAACCAGTTTGGCCTGGAAGACGATCAGAAATGTCTTAAAATGAATGGCAAGGATCGTATCGCATACTTGAGTGTCAGTCTGCTGCGATTTGAAAACAAGGCTTCGATCTTCTTCTTTATG
>CAZJXZ010000242.1:0-4044 GCA_964549955.1 uncultured Eubacteriales bacterium | reverse complement strand
CGTTCCAGAGCTTGGCCGGCCTTATCGGCTCGCCTTTTTCATTCAAAGGGACAAACCCATGCTGCTGCCCTGAAATGCCCAGACAAACTATCTTTGAAGGCTCGACCTTTCCGCTCTTCAATGCCTCCAAGAGAGCCTTCTCAAAAGCCTCCATCCAGAGCCGAGGGTCTTGTTCGCTTTCTCCGGGCTGGAGGCCTTCGATGAGGCGGTGGGGAGCAAACCCTCTTCCCAGAATATTTCCCATAAAATCCGTGACCAGGACTTTTGTTCCCTGTGTTCCTGAATCAACACCAATGGCGTACATTTTTCTCTCTAATGAAACAGTATTTTGTTTAAGAACCAGGCTGGGTGATTGAGAAAACCGTGTGTAAGGCTGAGTGGGCATGGTTCCTCGACCGAAGGTCGAGGAGAGCGAAGCCTGAAACCGAGCAGGCTTTGCCTCGCTGGGGCAAAGCCTGCGTGTTTTCGAAACACCCAGCCTGGTTCAATCTTCATTTTATCTTTTTGCATTTTTTGAGCAGACTGAAATAAGGCTCAAAATCAGTCTGGGCTCTGACCTTAGCTTCCTGGTAGAGCTCAAGGTATGAGTTGCCTGACTTTCTTTTTTCTCGATGAGCGACGATGTCTTTGAAAATTTTCCGCTGGGAGGAAAAACTCTTTATGGCTTTTCTTATCCTCTCTTCAACCTCCTCATCGGCCAAAATCCCTTTCGCCGCCCTTATTTTATCTGATTCAGATTTCTTTGGCTCGAAATCTGCCCAGACAGAGTAGATATAATAAGATCTTACCCTTGAGGGAGCACCGATATCAGCCAAAACAGGGTCTCCTGCCTGGGGAGAAGTATAGATTCCCATCAAGAACACTGCCGTATGGTCCCAGTGCTCGAAATATCCGCTTGAAAAAACAATCCTCGAAACTTTCTCTTTTCTGAAGAGCTTCAGCTGCTCATCAAAAATCCCCCTGCTTCCAGAAAATTTTCTGGTGATATGGGGCATTAGGCAAAAGTCAGAAATATTAAAATAAAAAATGTTCTTTTTTTTCAAGCCGAGAATTCCGTAAGCCTGGGAAGCTTCTGCTTTTCTTCTTTGAGCGATACTCTTTTTTTCCCGAATAGAAGAATAGCCGGCATCTCCGCTGCAGAAGATGACAAGCAGAGGGTTGCCTTTGTTTTCCGCTGTGGCCAGAAGAAGATAGCCTGCGCCGAGCAGGACATCGTCATCATGAGGAGAGAGGAAAGCCACACTCTCTCCTTCTTTCCAGCCAGGGAAAATGAGGTCAATTTTGCTGCTTCTTTGAAGTCTCCGGAAATCGACAAATTCCATCAATAAATCCTCAACGGATTTTTGAGTTTTTTAAGCAGAACATCAAGCATATTTGAGAAGTCCTTTGTTAAGCTGAGCAGAATATAAGCATTTTTTTCGTAGAAGAAGCTTCCCTCAGGAACAAAAGTCAGCAGATTTCTTGTCGGGTATTCAGACCAGGTGTAGAGCAAAGGCCTGACCCAATAGACATATTTTCCATCCGAAGGAGCATAGAAATATGTTCCTGGCTTGTTCAGCCATTCTCCTGATGAGTTTAGGTTGCTGCTCACAGAGTCTATCCTCAGGCTGAAGAAGCCATACTTTTGCTCCGTGTTCAGAAGGCCGACCCAGTCCACATTCTCCGGCGCCACATGGACCAGTCCATCAGGACAGCCGGGCTTCTCCTTGAGAGGCAGCTGGATAACTTCATTCTTTTTATTCTTGTAGACCAGGCAATCAAAGAGCTTCTTGGAGAGGACCATTTCATCGTTTCTGACGGCGATGACTCCAAGGTCTTTGTGCACGGTCATCTTTGTTTCCGAGATGAAATAAGGTGAATTCGCTTCGAGCAGATACTTGACTTCAAGGACAACATCTTTGATAGTCTGCATCGGCCCTTTCCTTGAATTGATGTATAGAAATTTTCCGATGTTTTCCTCAAAATGAGGAGGAGGATTCCAGTTGAAGGAATGGTCCCAGGCTACTCCAGGAATGAAGACATCCGGGTTCCAGTGGATGACACCAGCTTCGTTAAAAAGCTTTATTCCTTCTTTGAGATATTCGATGACATTGACCTGTCCGCTTTCATGATGAAGTTCCAGTGAGAGACTCCTGCTCTTGATGGTTTTTCCCACGCCTTCGCCGCTTATCTCGAAGCCTTCTTCCTCCGCAGACTCCGCTTTTCCTTTGAGAACAAGGATGATCTTTTTCTCGTAAGGCCTTAGGCTCAAAGGCAGAGCGATTTTATAGGTCAGAGTTTGAGGATAGTCTTTTGCCACTTTCTCCTCAGGGGTTGATTCTTTGACCTCCAGAATTTGATAATCAACCGCAGTGCTTCCGTCGAGAATGATAAAACTTTCATTCTCGAGCTCTTTTTTCGAAGCTGTAAGCGTCAGGTATGAAATTTCGCTTTCTCTCTCAAGTCCGGCATTTTCTTCTGACAAATAGGCCTTGTAGAAGCCTTCCTCGCCTGCAGGAATTCCACCTTTTTCTGGAGAGGCGCCCTTTATCTCAATTTTTCTGATTTTCTGAGACTTTCCCTGCTGATAGAGGAGAACAATTCTGTAAAGGGTTTGGTTTCTCCAGGCATAATCGAGATGGATGTCACAGATTCCCTTCTCGAGAGCTTTGGATGTCTCAATCCTCTTTCCTTGCTTGAAGATAAAATAAGAGTCGAATTTTTTTCCGTCGAGCTGGATTTCTTTGAGAAGAATACTCTGCTTTTTAACCTCATACTGGAGGATGATCCTATAGCATGGTTTTTCGAAGCTCGGCGAGCGAAATTCGATGTTGTTTGCCTGAAGCCGTCCTGCGAGCAGGAGCAGAAGAGCAAAAAAGATTGTCTTTTTCATTTTTTCTCCTCCAAGTCTCTATGGTAAGGATTGACTTTGCTCTCTGGTATCGAGGATATCCCCTTGCCCACAAATTCCTGGGCGTTCAAGGGCAGAAGGTTGTAGACACCCGTTCTTTTTCCTTTCTTCCAGAAGCAATCTTCGATCACCGCGTACTCGACTGGAAAGACAAGCTCTCCTTTTTCGTCGAAGCCCATCAAGGCCACATCGACCATCAGCGCCACCTGGTTGCCGAGCGGCTCGGCAGCGTAAGGAGTGACGGCTCCATAGCCTTCCTGGCATTCTGAGCAGCCTGTGTTGTGGATAAAGGTATAGGGCTCTCTCGCATAGAGAAGCCTTCCCAGTCTCGTCCTTAATTTTGTCCTCTTGAGGTACTCTTTGCCTTTTTTATCGATGAAATTCGAGGGAAGGTTTTTCTCCGAGGCTTCTTGGACCGCTTTCATCACCTCATGGTAGAGTCCTTCCAGAGCTGCCATGAAGGCTTGTTCATCCGGCGTCGGTTCCATCCCGGCCTTAACCGTTCTTCTCATGATTCCATGATAGCCATTGAAAGTCGGGCTTATTCCCATAGAGACAAACTCTCCCTTTCTTATAATCCGGTTGGTGGCAGGCCCGAGCACAGTCCTTCCTCTTGTGCCCGAAGAAACAATGGTCGGAAAGCCTGTCCGTTTTGCGCCGAGCCTTCTCATGATGTAATCTCCGACTGCAGCCAAGTCAAGCTCTCTTGCGCCTGGCTCAAGGACGGAGAGCATGCCCAGAAAAGCGGCGTCGGCGATACGATTGGCCATGCCGATGATTCTCAGCTCTTGCGCTGATTTCTCGTATTTTATTCTCCGCAGCAGGTCGACATCGAATACAACATTTTCAGCGCCGAATTTTCCTTGAAACAGATTGACGTGGTCATAAGGAATGAACTGGCTGCTGGAGAAAATGGCAGCCTTGATTGATTTTCCTGGCCTATAAAAAATCAGCTTAGAGATGACATCCTCGAGCTTCTCAAACTTGGCAAACCTGTAGTCTTCGTCAGAAATCTGATATTCCCTGAGAAGAGCCATCTCTGCTCCCGAGGCTTTGAGGCAGTCTCCGATGACATGGCCTCCCTCTGAGCCGGAAACAACAACAGGAGTGCCTCTGGCGGGAATCAGGATTCCATACCTTTCGATGATAGGGTC
>CAZJXZ010000241.1:0-4048 GCA_964549955.1 uncultured Eubacteriales bacterium | reverse complement strand
ATTGGCGAATTCCGGAGGATTCTGAGAATCCAATATTTAATTAATTAGGATTAAGTATTGTATACCCGATATTTATATGATAAAAAAATAGGATATGAAAGGGCGAGGGTTCGACCACCGGTCGAAGGCAGTCAGCTTAATGTTTCTTTTTTGCCTATTGACCGTAGCTTTCACCTCGTGCGAGACACAAAAATCCATAACACAAAAAAGAATCAAATCCGTAGAAAAGGGTCTGCTGAAAGCTGTCTACTTTACTGGCGAGAAACCGGAAAAGATGTCTCTTGCCGCACGCATGCAGTTTTACAGAATCCCTGGCCTGAGCATCGCTTTCCTCGATAAGTATCAAATCGAATGGGCCAAAGTCTACGGCCAATATGATGCGCTTAAGCCTGACCCGTTAGCCACGGATTCTCTCTTCCAGGCAGGGGCTCTCAGCCAGCCAGTGGCAGCTGCTGCAGCCCTTCGTTTTGTGGAAAAAGGCCGCCTCAACCTCGACGACGACCTGAACACCTGGCTTCACTCTTGGAAGTTTCCAAAAGAAAAGCTTGGGGAGAAAAATAAAATCACACTGCGCGGCTTGCTCTCTCACAGCTCAGGGCTTTCGGCTCAGGTTTTTCCTGGATATTCGAAAAAAGATACATTGCCCTTGCTCAGAAACATTCTCGAAGGAGAAAAACCGGCAAACTCTCTCCCCATTTGGCGTGACTTCAAGCCCGGCTCTGGTGCCCGCTATTCCGAGTCAGGCTATGTCCTGCTCCAGCAGCTTCTCATCGACCTTGAAAATAAGCCTTTTCCAGAAATCATGAAGGAGACTGTCTTCGACCCGCTTGAAATGAAGGACAGCACCTTCGAGCTCCCGCTTCCTTCTGATTTAAGCCGCAGAGCGGCTGCTGGACATCTCCGGGATGGCCAGCCGATTGAAGGCAAATGGTTTAATTATCCGGAAATGGCTGCCAAGGGCCTGTGGACCACGCCCTCTGATTATGCGGCATTCATCATCGAGATTCTGCAAGCAGCCATGGGGAATTCAGCGAAAGTCATCTCGGCTGAATCAGCAAGAGCCATGCTCACACCTCAGGTTGAAAACCGAGGCTTTGGCTTTTTAGTCGAAGGAAGCGGGGACGAGCTCAATTTCTATCTTCGGGGAAGGACAAACGGATTCTCGTCTTATGTGATTTTCTATCCAGCCAAGGGGCAGGGCGCGGTGGTCATGACCAACAGCGATAACGGATTGCTTCTGGTCGAAGAGCTCCTGCGCGCACTCTCGGCAACATACGAATGGCCTCATTTTAAGGCCAAGGAGAAGCCTCTCTACAGGCTTGCTCCTTCCGTCTACCAGCAGTATGTCGGGCGGTACGCGGTCACTCCGGATTACATCCTCGACGTGAGCTACGAAGATTATTATTTAATCATTCAGCCCACAGGCCAGGTTCCAACCAAGTTTTATGTGGAGAGCGAAACAATCTTCTTCTCTGTCGACCCTTATATCCGGATTCAATTCCGCAAGGATGAACAGGGAAAGGTTTCGGAGCTTGTCTTATGGCAGCAGGACTTCCAGCAGGTCGCAGAAAAAATTAACTGATATAAAAGCATTAGGTGCTTTTACCTTGTCATTTCAAGCCCGAAGGGGGTGGCGCTGCGGCGAAACTTATTTAAAGGGATTGGCACGGAGCCCGGCAACGAGTTATTCGCATGGCTGCGCTCCCTTCGGTCGCTCGTAATGACAGTGTAACGATGTTTGATGCGTTCTTACTAATCTGAAATCAACCAAATCGTATTGAAAGCTTGCAACCATAGCAGCCCGAGAAGAGCGGGCTTCTGGCATTCACTGAACTCTTGCGCCGATGGTCGATATTGCCCCTGACTCGCGAAGGGGGGAGGACTGCCGAAGGCTCAGGAGAAGACCCTTATCTTGGCTCGATCATAGTCGCAGCGCGCGTCGAAGGCTTCCAGGGCAAAGACCTATCTGCCTCAAACACCATTCTCTGCTGTCTCAAACATTATGTCGCCTACGGAGCTCCTGAAACCGGAAAAGATTACAACGCGGTGGATATGTCTAAAAGGAGGCTTCGTCAAGTGTACTTGCCTCCGTTCAAAGCAGGAGTGAGGCCAGAGCTCTGAGCATGATGAGCGCTTTCAACAGCCTGAACGGGATTCCAACAACAGACAATCGTTTCGCACTGAAAACAATCCTGCGCAGCGAATGGTCATTTAAAGGCTTTACAAGAGTCCATCTTAGACCCGGCGAGAAAAAAACGGTTAATTTTCTCCTCGGACCAAGAGAGCTCGGTTTCTACAGTCAGGAGATGAAATATGTCGTCGAGCCTGGAGTCTTCAAAGTCTGGGTTGCCTGGAATTCGTTTGAAGGTTAGAGTCGAGCTTCGCTTATAAGGGATTCTTGATGGCCGCCTAGACCTCGGCTGAATATTTTTTATGCCCTTCACTTTTATCGGGAGCAGAGGTCTGGGTGATTTCCGGCGCTTTTATGCTTTCCTGCGTCTTCTGCGCCCGCCTTCCGCTATTTTTTGCTCAACTTGACACCCCTTCACATCATGCTCTATTATCTATGGCGATGCGACGAGCTAAAAGTGGCTCATGAACGCTCATTCAGCCAGCGTAGCGGAAAATCAATTTCTTATCCTTTAAAGGAGATACGCCATGGCAAGATTTGAAGGGGTGAAATGGGCTTCTAAACAGATGCGCTACCTGCTGGCCGAGAAGAAATTCGACCTTTTTGGAGTCGACGACAAAGTCTTTGCCGTTTCCCGTTCCATTCACTATGGCTTATTCTTAGCCTTTGAAGGCATCCGCTTTTTCTGCAAGAAAGACCAAAGGGACCGGTTGAAGCTCATCTTTTTAAGCTGGGATAAGAATCTGGAGCGATTTCAGAAAGGAATCGCCTTCAATCTTGGCAGCGACCAGCAGCAGCTTGTCCCTTCCCTAAAAGAAATGGAGGATATTTTCATCCACAAATACTTTGAAGAGACATCCATGCTGCACTTCTTAACTGAAATGGCCGAGCTCGCCGTCCAAGGATATCTAAGACCTTTTACGGTCGATGAGGAGCAGTCTATCGGTGTTACCTTTCCTGAAAAGCCGTCCATCCGCGCTGTGGCCTGCCGCTATGACCGCTATCTGGGAGAGCCATTTTCCGGCGTTGTTGTTCCTCATATGGTGCGCGCCGTGGGTGTCAACAAGACCGGTTGCCTTAAGCTGGGGATTAACTATTTGATGAGCGCCAAGGCTATCGACCAGGCCAAAAAAATCTGTCCTGAAGCCGCCTCGGCTCTCTTCCTGGACGATAATCCCCGCGCTAGGTTGGAGGACCGATATATCACTGAATGGGATTCATCCTGCTGCCTCTTCGGATTCCGGGATGGAACAGTCCTCAAAATTCCTGAAAGCAACCTTATCCTGCCTTCGGTGACAATCCAGGGAATAGTGGCGATACTGAAAGAGATGGGAGTTCCTGTCGTGGAGCGTCATCTCACCTACGGCGAGCTGCTTAACAAAGCTAAAGCCGGTGAACTGGTTGTGGCCTGCAGCGTGGGAACAGCAGGCATCCTGAACAGGTGCCATAGACTTGTCTTGGTTGACGAAAAAGGCAATATCACTGCCGATCATTTCCCTGATGAAAAGCATCCCCTTTACTCTAAGTTTGGAGAAGCAAAAGAGTATTACTTCAATATCTATAAAGAGAAAGTGAAAGTCCCGGAGGGCTTGAAGCTCTTCAGCTACATTTTGGGCTGACCCTCCTGCCCAAAAAGTCCTGAAGAACATTTTTCAAAGACTGAAGGAATTTTTGTCCTAGACATAACAGGAAAGACAGACAATTGAATCAGAAAATATGAATTGCATTTACCAGTTTAAAAACGGAAAAGCCTATAGCCTCATCCGGCCTGAGGATAGCTTGCCATGGTGAAGCGCTTCAGTCTCGAGCTCGCCAAGTAGATGGACACTCGCCTAGAGCACATTGGAAAAAAGTTTATGGACCTAAGGAGAAGCTGATGAAATCCATAAAAATAACTTTCTTATTTTTTATATCTCT
>CAZJXZ010000240.1:0-4050 GCA_964549955.1 uncultured Eubacteriales bacterium | reverse complement strand
CATGCGGTGAATGTGGCCTATGAGGCTGCCACAGCCGATATCGGAGATTTCAACCTTATCGACCCCTTCCATTTAGAGGCTTATGGCCGGCCTGCGGTAAATTATAACCGCGATGTTGAAATCTTTCCTGTCTTGAAGCGAATCCTGAAAAGGCTGACAGGGGAAGAGTCCATCTATAAGTCTCCGACAGATATGGGCGTGAATCGGGCAAGCTCGGGAATTACGAATCCAGAAGCGGTTATTGAAGCTTCCAAGCAGGAGATCATCCGCAGATATTTCAGGTATTCCTGCGAGTACGTCATGGGATTCGTGGAGAAGGAGACTGTCCAGAGGGTGGAGCTTCTGATGAAAGAGTTTAATGTCAAGCCTGAGCAGAGAAGGGTGGTGGAGCCAGCCAGGAGGGCTGCCCAGGAAGCAAGAGAGCAGGGAAAGGGAAATAAAGGGATATTTTGCGGTGCAGCCATCGAATTAAAGGACGGCTCTGTTCTTACCGGAAAGAACTCTGCTCTTATGCATGCCGCCTCCAGCCTAGTCTTGAATGCCGTAAAGAAGCTGGCTGGAATTCCTGATGATATTCATTTGCTGTCTCCAAACATCATCGAATCCATATCAAATCTGAAGGAAAATATCTTGAAATCAAAGTCGGTCAGTTTGGATTTAGAAGAAACTCTGATCACTATCAGTATCAGCGCCACCACAAATCCTGCCGCCCAATTAGCCTTGAAAAAATTGAAAGAGCTTGAGGGATGCGAAGTCCATCTGACCCATATTCCTACGCCCGGCGATGAAGCGGGATTAAAAAGACTTGGCGTCAATCTTACCAGCGAGCCTAATTTTTCTACTAAGAATCTTTTTTCTTCTTATTAAGGAGTGGGCGGAGAAGAAGAGGGCCTAAGAGGGTTCCTCCTTTTTTGCCTGCTTCCTTTTTGTTTTGGCTGGCGCCATGGAGAGGCCCTCTTCTTTATCAAAAAATCTTGGCATAAACATGATCTCAAAGAGAACAAAGAGTTACAATCCTCTTTCAAGGTGGATTTGATGATGAATTTTTTAAAGCTCCTTTAACCTCTAAAGGTGAACGGAGGTGACTTTCAAAAGAATAAAAAAGATTGAGGTTTACTATTTTTTTAAAGATAATGTATGATTTCCAAGAGATGAAGGAGAGAATAAGATGAATGAGAGAAAATTCATCGAAGAGAAAGTAGGGGAAATAAGAGCCATCGTCGGCTCGGAGAAAGCGATTTCAGCTTTGTCGGGAGGAGTCGATAGCTCGACCTGCACCATCCTTGCCCACAGAGCTCTGGGCTCGAATTTGAAAGTGATTTTTATCGATGATGGATTGATGAGGGAGAATGAGGCTGAGATTGTGGGCAGGACATTTTCAGGGCTCGGGGTCAAGGTCGATATCATAGAAGCTCAAGACGAGTTTTTCCGCGCTCTTAAAGGCATGATTGATCCTGAAGAGAAAAGAAAAGCTTTTCGCCATACCTTTTACACTGTCTTCGGAAGGGAAGCCTTGAGGAGCAAAGCCAAATTCTTAGTGCAGGGAACCATCGCCGCTGATATCATCGAGACCAAAGGAGGTTTGAAGACCCAGCATAACATTCTGGAGCAGATTGGAATAGACCCTGAAAAGGGCTTCGGCTTTCGAGTTATCGAGCCTCTCCAAGACCTTTTCAAGCATCAAGTGAGAAGAGTCGCCAAGGCGCTGGGGCTTCCAGAGAGAATTTACAGCAGGATGCCCTTCCCAGGCCCTGGGTTGGCTACAAGGGTGATCGGCGAGGTGACACCAGAAAGAGTTACTCTTGTCCGGAAAGCAACCCAGATTGTTGAGCAGGAAGTCGAGAAGCTAAAACCTTTCCAAGCTTTTGCTGTCTTGTTGAGTGACAGGGGAACCGGGGTGGAGGACGGCCGAAGAAGATATGGTCAGATCATCGTTGTCCGTTCGGTGGAGAGCAAGGATGCCATGACTGCCGAGCCTACCCCAATCTCCTGGAAAGCTCTAAGAAGAATCTCAAAGAGAATCACCAGCGAAATTCCAGAAGTGGTTCGCGTTGCCTACGAGATTACCTCAAAGCCTCCGGCCACGATCGAGTATATTTGAAAATTAGCCATTCTTTTTTCTTGATATTTTGTACAAGCCATAAGTCATGAGCGGGAGAGTGTAGATGATTAAAAAGCCCCAGCTTATGCTCCCGTAGCCTTTGGCTATCAGCTTGATCAGCCCAAAGGTTGAAATGGCCAAGCCAATAAGGAGAAGGGCCAGAGCGACAAGGAGTCTCTGCCAGGCGGCGAATTCTTTCCCTTTGTCCTGAAGGGTTGAATGGATTCTTTCATTGACCGCATGGACAAAGCCTGTTCCTGTTTCGATGAGAGTTCCAAAGAGGACAATCATGTATGAGATCATAAGCAAGGGCGAACCGATCTCTCGAAGCACATAGACTGCCGGAACTTCTTCTGGCAACACAGCCGGGTAATGGCCTGAAATAGCAATCAGGAAGAAGAAACCCGGCAGGATGCCGATTAAGCCTCCCAGAAGGCCGGCGACAACAGCTTCCTTTTTCTTTTCGATGTGTCTGATGCAAAAGAGAACAGCCGGGACGATTCCCATGTTGTAGAGGGCGTATTTGAATCCGCCAAGGGGCCAGCCGGAAAGAGCCACAGCGCTTGAAAGGTTTTTCCGAATCTCGGGCCCGAACTTTATCAGGGCAACGACAAAGAAGACGATGTAGACAGCGTAAAGGACAAAAGACCAGAAGGCAAAGAATTTTTCGATCAGGCTGCTTCCCTTGAAGGTCAAAAAGCCGATAACGGCGAGCATAATCATCACTCCGATGATGTAGGGTAAGCCAAAATAATCCCTGAGCAGGGCTCCGGCTGCAGAGCCGATGACAGCCAGAACGATGAAGAGCAGGATGATGTAGAGGATTTCAAAGATGAACCAGAGGGGACCGAGGAGGTTCTTGAAGAAGGTTCGATAGTCATAAGAGCGAAATTTTCGCGAGAACTCAAAAGTCACAGCCAGGACTACAGACCAGATGACTGTGGTGATAGCCAGCATTCCAAGCAGGCCTCCCAGAGGTCCAAAGTTCAGGAAATACTCCACCAGCTCACGTCCTGTTCCATAGCCACCGGCAATGACCACGGACTGGAAGACAAATCCAGGCAGAAAATATTTTTTAAAAGATGGAGAATCGAGAATGCTCATCTCTGGTTCAAATGCCAGTTGTCCTTGTTCAGTTTTTCGCCAATGATACAAAAAAAAGCAATGAAAGTGAATATTGAGGGAAAAGTTGATCAATTGAAAAAATTAGCATTGCAGCAGAGGGGAAGGGCCTGGCCATCTCATTCTTGTTTATAAGGTAGAAAAATTCATTTATAATACACAGCTAAAGCAGAGCTTTATTGGAATGAACAGCCAGGATTGAATTCGATCCTGCGAATCTCTCGCATTTAAGGAGGAATGATGCCTTTCGTAAAGGAAAAAAAGCCAAACATTCCCTGCTTAGGAATTTTTGTTCCCTGTGATCCGAGAATCGATGAGACATCGCGGCAGAGAGCGTTCAACATAGGGGTGATGACCGCCGGTCTTTTGGCAGAGCGGCTAAAGATGCCTGACGGAAGCGCTCCAAACATCTTCTTCTGTTCTCACCTTGTCGATAGCGAAGCCACAGCCGACTCAGGCGCTGCGGAAATGAAGGAAGCAGGAGTGGAAGCCCTGCTCATCGTGCCCGATACCTGGTTCTTTCCTGGAAAGAGCGCCATGGCCCTCAGCGCTCATTTCCCTCCGACAACTCCCCTGGCCTGTGTCGGAGGCAACAACGCACCCAAGCCTGGGGTGGTGGGAATCGATGCTCTGGTCGGCGCCTATGCTCAAACCGGACGCCTCTGTCCGATGGTCATCGGCAATATGCCGGAGACAGGCATGGAACCCGAATTCGACCCCAAGACCAAGGATGAGATTGTTGACCTCGCTTATGCCATGATGGCTGCGGTCGCATTGCGCGGAAAAAGATATCTTTCTGTTGATACGGACTCGATGCAGATGGAGAC
>CAZJXZ010000239.1:0-4051 GCA_964549955.1 uncultured Eubacteriales bacterium | reverse complement strand
TGATGGCCTCGATCGAAGGCCGGCGAGCCTTCCCCAGGCAGAGGCCGCCTTATCCTGCCCAGGAAGGATTATGGGGGAAGCCGACAAACATCAATAACGTCGAGACCTGGGCCAACGTTCCTCTGATCATTAACAAAGGAGCGGACTGGTATTGCCAGGTCGGCACTGAGAAGAGCAAAGGGACAAAGATATTTTCGCTGGTGGGCAAGATCAACAACACCGGACTGGTCGAAGTCCCGATGGGAATGACTTTGAAAGAAATCATCCATGATATCGGCGGCGGAATAAAGAACAACAAGAAATTCAAAGCTGTTCAGACCGGTGGTCCGTCAGGCGGCTGCATCCCGGCCAGCATGCTCCATCTCCCGATCGATTTCGACACTTTAACCGAGGCCGGCTCGATGATGGGCTCTGGCGGGATGATCGTCATGGATGAAGAGACCTGTATGGTCGATATCGCCCGCTATTTTCTCAACTTTACTCAAGAGGAATCCTGCGGGAAATGCATTCCCTGCCGCGTGGGGACGAGACAGCTGGTGGAGATTTTAACCCGAATCACCCGGGGCCGCGGCGAGGAAGGAGATTTGCGAAAGCTTCAAGACCTGGCCGTCACTGTCAAGGCTGGCTCCCTCTGCGGCCTGGGACAGACAGCTCCAAATCCAGTGCTGACAACCCTTCGGTACTTCAAGGATGAATACCAAGCCCACATCAAAGATAAGAGCTGCCCGGCTCTGACCTGCAAGGATTTGATCGTTTATTACATAGAGCCAGAGAAATGCGTCGGCTGCCTCTTGTGCTTGAAAAACTGCCCGAGCAAGGCCATAAGCGGCGAGAGAAAGAAAGTTCATCTCATCGACCAGAGCCTCTGCATCAAATGCGGAGCCTGCCTTGATGTTTGCCCTCCAAAGGTCAGGGCCGTTTCCAAATACACCGGCAAGAAGAGGGATAAAGTTCTTGATAAAACTTCGAGCAGGGAAAAAAGATGAAGGTCGTCATCGACGGAAAAGAATTTGAAGCCAGGGGCAGAAAAACTGTTCTTGATGTGGCACGGGAAAACGGAATTTATATTCCCTCTCTCTGCGATCATCCCCGGCTCATTCCTTTCACCGGCTGCAGGCTCTGTCTGGTTGAAGTCAAGGGAAGGAAGGGCTTTGTGCCTGCCTGCGGAACCTATATCGAGAAAGGAATGGAGGTCAAGACAGACACTCCTCAGCTTCAAAAATTGAGGAGAGAGATTGCAGAGCTAATCCTTTCCGAGCATCCCAACGCCTGTCTTATCTGCAGCGAGAAAAAGAATTGTGACGATTATAAATCGACCATCCGTAAAGTGGGGGAAACCACGGGCTGTGTTCTCTGCTCCAACAACGGCCGCTGTGAGCTCCAGGATGTGGTCGAGGCCCTAAAAATAGATAAAATCAGGTTTCCCTCTCTTTACCGAGATTTTGAGATCAAGAAGAGCGACCCCTTCTTCGACCGGAACTACAACCTCTGCATTCTCTGCGGAAGATGCGTCAGAGTCTGCCATGAGCTGCGAGGGGCTTCAGCGCTTTCCTTTGTTTACAGGGGCTCACAGGCTGCGGTCGGGACAGTGCTTGACAAACCGCTTCTTGAGTCCGGCTGCCAGTTCTGCGGAGCCTGCGTCGATGTCTGCCCCACGGGTTCGCTGACAGAGAGAGCTGTAAGATACGAGGGCTCAGCTGATGAAAAAGCGAAGACAATCTGCCCTTTGTGCAGCATTGGCTGCGAGCTCGAAGTCGAGCTTAAGAAGGGAAGGCTCTTGTCTTCAAAGCCGAGCGAAAGCGCAGCAGTGAACAAAGGGCAGGCCTGTGTCAAAGGACGCTTCTTGATCAGAGACCTTGTCTACAGTTCGCGGCGGGCGCTCAAACCGCTCGTCCGTAAGAACGGAAAGCTTGAGGAAGCGAGCTGGGAAGAGGCTCTGGATTTTGTCGCTTCACGATTGAAAAAGTACAAGGGAGAAGAGATAGCCTTGGTCTCTTCGCCCCAGCTTTCCTGCGAAGAGAGCTATCTCTTCCAGAAATTCTCAAGAGAAGTGGTTAAGAGCAAGAACATCGATTGTGCCTTTGGTTTTTCACCTCTGGAAGCATTTGAGGGAATGGTTCGGCAAGCAGGCCTCGAGCCAGACTTCAAGTTTAAAGTCGAGGATATATCGCAGGCCAGGACCATTTTTCTCGTCGGCGCAGACCTTACTCTTTCTCATCCCATCGTCTGGCTTGAGGTCTTGAAGGCTGTAAGAGGAGGCGCTAATCTTGTCGTTATCAGTCCGACCGAGCTTTCCTTGAACCGCTTTTCTTCGTTTTGGCTTCGGGTAAAGCCGGGTGCTGAATCTTTTGTGCTCGGTTTTCTTTCCAAAATTCTTGCCGAAAGCCAAGCGGAGGAGAGCTTTTCCAGGATTCAAGGTTTCACCTCTTTCCAGAAATCTCTCGAGGAGCTTGACTCGACTCAAATTTTTGAGATGACCGGCATCAAGGAATCTGAGCTGAGACAGGCGGCTTCTTTTCTCGTAGTCAAGCCAGTTGCTTTTCTTTTTGGAATGGGATTGAGCCAGTATTCCTGGGCAGACCAGAACCTCGCCTCGCTCTGGAATCTTTCGCTTCAAACACAAGCACGCCTCTTTCCCCTCGCCTCAGAGAATAACCTGAGAGGCACGCTGGAGATAGGAAAAAGTTTTTCAAGGAACGGCCTGAATTTCAATCAAATCATCAAGGCTGCTTCCTCTGGACAGATTAAAGCTCTTTACCTTGCCGGACCTTTTCCTGAGCTGAGAAACTCCAAGCTTGATTTTTTTGTCGTTCAAGACAGCTACAGAAATTCGAACCTGGAAAAGGCTGATGCCGTTTTACCGGCCACAACCTTTGCCGAAACTGAGGGGAGTTTCGTTAACCTTGAGGGAAGGATTCAAAAGTTCGAAAAGGTCGTTGAGCCCAGAGGCGAAGCAAAGCCTGACTGGTGGATAGTCTCTCAATTGGCCTCGCGGATGGGGAATAAAAAGTTTAAGTCTGAGAGCCCGGCAGCAATCTTTAAAGAGATGAGTGAAGCCGTCCCTGGCTTTGCCAAAATTTCTCCTCCAAAGCTGGGAAAGAATAAGGAAGCCTTTGTCCAGACGGAGGAGAATAAAACAGCTTCATTCCTTCCCATAAAATTCAGCGGCTCGAATGAGCTTAGAGATAAAGACCAGCCTTTCCTCCTTCTTCTTGATTACAATCTGGACTATTACCGCAGTCTTTCTCTATCTCAGGAGAGCAAAGGCTTGAAGGCAATCCGGAATTCAAGATGGGTCAAGGTCTGCGCTCAAGATGCCGCTGACTTGGGCTTAAAAGACGGGGAGAGCATAACGCTTGAATCCTCATCGGCCAAGATGAAGGGTATCGTCAAGATAACCGAATCTGTGCCAAAAGGAATAATCACGGCCAGCTTCCTCTGGAATGAGGATTCTGATTTTTCTGCGAGCAGCCTTCTTGAGAGTCTGGGTTCAGGGTTAAATTCTCTGGGCCCCTTACCGGTCAGGATAAGGAGGGAAGATTAATGGCCAAGATTCTGAAGAGGGAGCGCCTTGTTCCCAACGTCCATCTTCTCCAAGTTCAGGCACCAGAGATAGCCTCGAAATCAAAGCCAGGTCAGTTTGTCATCGTCATGCCAGACGATTGGGGAGAGAGAATTCCCTTGACCATTGCCGATTGGGATGAAGACGAAGGGTCGGTGACGGCCGTCTTTATCGTGGTCGGCACCTCCACTCAGAAGCTCTCTCTTCTTCGAGCCGGAGATGAAGTCCCTGTTTTTGTCGGCCCTTTGGGCAAACCCTTTGAGATAAAAAAATATGGAACAGTGCTCTGCACAGGGGGCTGTTTTGGCATCGCCGCCATCTATCCTGTTGCCCGCGCTTTAAAAGAGGCAGGAAACAGAATTATCACTCTCCTGGACGTAAAGGCCAACTATCTTCTCTACTGGGAGGACAGGCTGAGGGCGGTCAGCGATCAGTTTCATATCTCAGCCCGCGACAGCTACTACGACTGCAAGGATTATATTCCCCAAA
>CAZJXZ010000238.1:0-4110 GCA_964549955.1 uncultured Eubacteriales bacterium | reverse complement strand
CAACAGGAGTGCCTCTGGCGGGAATCAGGATTCCATACCTTTCGATGATAGGGTCGAAGACGCCGGCCAGCCAGGCGATGTCAGAGCGGTCGAGCTCGCTTCCACAGGCGTAGGCAAGGTCATAGCCTCTTCCCTTCATCGCATTCTGAACCTTCTGCCATCTTTCTCTGTATTCTTTTCTCGAGACCTCGAGCTCCCTCTCGACCTCAGGGTTTGTTTTTTCTATGATTTCCTCTATGACCTTCGGCTTCATTTTTTCTTTTTCCCTCCGATGGCCTCCTTGACTCCTTCTTCGAAAGGCTCGGTGAGAATAGGCACCAGCCATCCTTCAGGACTTTCAGGATAAGTCTCGATTTCCTCAAAAATCGAGAGCGGATACTTCAGCATATTGAAGTAGCTGTCGTTCGTCGAGGCATACGGGCGTTTTTTGAGCGAGAAAGTCATCCAAGCATTTTTGTCATAATAGATGCTTCCTTTTTGCACAGGAAGCATCCGGGTTTGATTGTTTGAGCCGAAGGAGTAGACAAAAGCTCTGGAGAGGTAATACCAGGGACCGTGCTGGATATAGATGTAGGGCTGCTGAAGAGAGGCTTGGCCGCCATTTAGGTTTGAGGTTGAAAGCTCGAGGAAGAGGCTGGAAAAAGCGATGTTTTTTTCCTGGCTGAAGAATGAAATCCAGGGAGTATCGGGCCTGAGAGTGATGACATGCTTGGGATGCATCCGCGAATTGGCAAAATCTATGATCTCGACTTTACCCTCCATGGTTTTATAGGCAGCTTTGTTGAAGACTTTCTTGTTGAAGACAACCTCTGCGTTCCTCAAGGACTTGAGGAAAAGGTCGTTCTTTACCTCCATGATGGATTCGATGATGATCAAAGGCGAGCCCGCATAAAAATAATAGGTTATGCTGGCCGCAACATCCTTGAGGTGGGGGAGAGGGGCAGAGCGAGTCAGGCGATAGAAAACCGGCCCGGCTTCTTCCGAAAAAGCTGGATTCTCCCAGTCCGAGCAATGAGACCAAGCATGGGGAGGGGAATAGGCGTCAGGATTCCAGTGGATGGCGCCGTTTGTCTCCAGCTTGTGCTCGAGCTTTATTCCTGTCTCTTTTTCATAGATTTCATAGATCATCCCGCTCTTGGGGTGGAGGACAACTTTATAGAATGAGTTCTCGATGGTTTTCGCCAGGCCTTTGCCCTTGACTCGAAGGTCTGTCTTGTAGGAAGGCTTCTTGGCCTGAGCGCTGTTGTAGAAGACGATGTAAGTCGCTTTTTCGTAAGGCTTGAGGTTGGCCAGGAAGGCGATGCTCAGAGTTGCGGTTGGATGGTAGCGAGTGATGAGCTTGCCTGTTTTCTCGTCCCTCTCTTCAGCGGAGAGAAGCTTTTGATCTTCCCAGCGAACGAGGTCATAGACCTGATGGCGAATTTCAGTGTAAGAGACGTCATTTCCCGCTTTCTCTGCTTTCACCACCCTTATCTCGTCAGCAGAGTTAAAGTACTTGCTCATGATTCCGACCGTGGCCTGCACAGGATAATTCGTCCTCTCGACTCCATTTTCCTCTGAAATGAGAAGCGAGAGATAATTCTTCCAGCGCGGGTCCCAGTATCCTTTTTGGGCTGGTGCCTTCACTTTCTCTTGAAGTGAGGCTGATTTTCCAGTCTCCTCATTCTGGAGCTCGGCTTTTATTTCGTATTCTTTCTCTTTTTCCCAGCTCAAGCGGACTTTGAGCTCGAATGGTGATTGGCCGTCAATTTTTTTATCGAAGATTTCTTTTTTTGCCTGAAAGACGAGAAAGTCTCTTACCCTTGCACCGTTAACCTTGACTTCTGTGACATTCCATTTTCCTTTGCCTAGTTCGCCTTTGTTTGAAAAGCTGGCGAGTATATAGTACCAGCCCTCTCCCTGCTGAGGATAGCCGAACTCATGGGCAAGGCTTGGGATGACAATTGAAATAAGCATGATAAAAATAAAGAGTCTTTTCACTTTTATCTGACCTCCCAGTTGATTTTATTTATTATTTTTGCCAGAAAGAATCCAGTCAAGCTGCCGCCTAAAAGATAGAAGAGTCCCTCCTGCCAGCGTAAAAAGATGAGTTTGCCTATTCCCTGGAGGAGGAAGAGGATGAGCAGGATGGAGAGGAACCAGCCCAAAAAGGGATGGAGCTTGAGCTTGCTTGCTTTTTCTTTTTGGGCTAAGACCGGAGACCAGAAGCCACCAGGCTTCACCTTTTCGTAGAAGGCGCGAAGTTTTTCAAGGTTATCCGCAGGAGTGAGAAAAGTAACCGTGATCCAGACAACGGTGGTGAAGAAGACGATGAGGATGATATTTATTCCCCAGGCGCTGACTTTGAATCCGAGGTGTTCAAAAAACTCGGAGAGGCTGGAGGGAAGGTAAGAGTTCGGGAATATTTTTAGATAGATGGCCATCGAGGCTGAGGCGAGAACAGCGGAGATTTCAGACCAGGCGTTGATCCTCCACCAGTACCATCTGAGAAGCAGAACAAGCCCTATTCCTCCGGAAAGTTCCATGATTAAGCCCCAGCCGGTCTTGATGCTGCCCAGGACCAGGGAGAAGGCTGTGCCGCAAACAGCGACGAGGATGGTTGCTACCCTTGAAGCGGACACATAATGTTTTTGCGAAGCCCCTTTTTTAATGAAAGGAGCATAGAAATCGTTGACCAGGTAGGAGGCAGCAAGGTTCAGGATAGATTCTATGGTCGACATATAAGCAGCCAGAAAGGAAGCAATCATCAGGCCCTTTATCCCTGAAGGAAGAAACCTGACCATCATCGGATAGGCGGATTCGACACTGGCTGTTTTCGACGAGAGAAGCTCGGGAAAGAGGATAATGGCAGAAAGGGCGGTGATTATCCAGGGCCAGGGTCTGACCACATAATGGGCGATGTTGAACCAGAGTGTTCCGGTGACCGAATGCTTTGGATTTCGGGCAGCGAGCATCCTCTGAGCCACCCAGCCGCCGCCTCCTGGCTCTGCTCCAGGATAATAGACAGCCCACCATTGGATGAAGAGCGCCACAAAAAAGGCTAGTGGCAGAGATTCTTTGAGGGACGGTATAGTGGAGATGTAGTTTGTCCCTGTTTGAGACGAGAGGGATTTCAAAGAATTGAGAAGAGCGCTTATGCCTCCGGCTTTCTCCACCGCCACAACAGAAAGCACAACAGAGCCGAGCATGGCCATCGCAAATTGGAAGACATCTGTGGCCACCACTCCCCAGAGCCCGGAGAGGGTGGTGTAGAAAACCGTGATCACGATGCAGATTGCCAGAGCATTGATCTGGCTCATGCCGAATATAACCCTGAAAATCTGGACCATGGCCAGAGTGACCCAGCCAAAGGTGATGGAAGAGACTGGGATGGCAAGGTAAAGAGCTTTGAGGCCTCTTAAGAATTTTGCCGAGCTGCCTGAATAGCGGATGTCTATGAACTCGACCTCGGTGATGACTTCTGCCCGTCTCCAGAGATGGGCAAAGAAGAAGACCGTCAACGTCCCCCCAAAAAGGAAATTCCACCAGAACCAATTGCCAGAAATTCCATCCTTGATGACGATTCCGGTGACAGCCAGCGGAGTATCAGCCGCGAAGGTGGTGGCGACCAACGATGTTCCAAGAAGCCACCAGGGAAGGTTTCTGCCGCTGACAAAGAAATCGGAGAGGCTTCTTCCAGCTCTTCCGGAGTAGTAGATACCGATGCCGATGGAGAGGAGCATGTACCAGAGAATGAAAAACCAGTCTATAGCGGCAAGGTGCATCATTTTGCCTTATAGATAAAAAGACCCAGCAGAGAGAAGATGAGCGCCGATAAGGCAACGGTAATTTTTTCGGGAAGGGTCTTGCAGTAGATGAAGACCGAAACGAGAAGCGGGACAGAAATCCCCCAGAACCCGACGGCAATCGGGAGATAATCCTTTTTCATCCGCTGAATTATATCATCGGTGCTGAAGCCGGGCAACTCCACAAAAAATTTATAAAAAAAATTGCTTTTTTTCTAAAATTTCGTATAATTGAATCAAACTTTGCTGCGCTGGCTGGGCAAGGTTTTAAACCCTCCTTCATTATCCCCTTTTCGCTTATTTTCCCCATACCCAAGACAGCCAG
>CAZJXZ010000237.1:0-4114 GCA_964549955.1 uncultured Eubacteriales bacterium | reverse complement strand
GGCGTTGTCGGCATTGATACCTTTCAATCTCTGGACCGCGTCACAGCAGAAGAGGCACGTCACAGAGCCGAGGCCTTCCGCAAGGATTATTCGGGCAGTCTCAAGCAGATGATGCAAGCCCTTTTCCATCCGGATGCCGACCCGGCATTGATGGCAGACGCCGAACAGCGCATGTCAAGGAGCTCTCCCGAGGCTGTCTACTCCATGCTTATCTCCATGGCCGGCTACGATGAGGCTGAGCCAGCACGCAGGCTGACCGTACCCCTTAGGGCCATCAACGGCGACCTTTATCCGACGGACATTCAGGGGGTCAGAAAAGTGAAGGCCGATTTTGACGCCGTGGTTATGAAGCACATGGGCCATTACCCGATGCTGGAGCGTCCGGATGAGTTCAACCGCCTTGTCGCTGCGGTCGTCGAGGAGCTCAGCCGCCCTTCCGGCAAACGCTAAAAGCCAAAGTCTTGAATTAAAAGATTGTCGGATTTCAAGACCTGATGCTGCTTCTGCCGTTTCGTCCAAATCCTCTCCAAAAAGTCCCCTATTCATTGACATCCATCATCTTCGGATGATAGACTTTCCGCGTGGTCGGCAACGAGTTTTCGAGATTCAAAAGTGAACAATCTCTCGCGGCCACGAAAAGCAATTTCCTATTTTTTGCGGACAGGACATGAAGTGTCCCAAGTGCCAAACCAACAATCCTGACGACTCTAAATTCTGCAAAGAGTGCGCCACTCCTCTCCCCTTCTCCGAAAGGCCTCAAGTCTCTGGCACCCGAACGCTCGAGACGACTCCCTATGAACTGGCGCGAGGGGCAACATTTGCCGGCCGCTACGAGATCATCGAGGAACTGGGAAGCGGAGGTATGGGGAAGATTTACAGGGCATATGACAAGAAAATCGAAGGCGAAGTCGCCCTGAAAGTTATCAGACCGGAAATCGCCGCCGAAAAAAAGACAGTCGAGCGCTTCCGCAACGAACTCAAGCTGGCTCGCGAAATCAGCCACCGCAGCGTCTGCCGGATGTATGACCTTAATGAGGAACGCGGCACCTATTACATCACGATGGAGTACGTCCGGGGAGAGGATCTCAAGAGCTTTATCAAGAGAGCCAAGATAATATCCACTGGCACTGCCGTTTCCATCGCCCGCCAGGTGGCTGAAGGCCTCAGAGAGGCGCATAGCTTGGGGGTTGTCCATAGGGATTTAAAACCCGGCAACATCATGATCGATAGAGAGGGCAATGCCAAGATCATGGATTTCGGGATCGCCCGGGCGATGAGGGAGAGGGGAATCACAAGGGCCGGGGCGATCATCGGGACGCCGGAGTATATGAGCCCGGAGCAAGTGGAAGGGAAAGAGGCTGATCAGAGAGCAGATATCTATGCCCTTGGAATCATATTGTTCGAGATGGTGACAGGGCGAGCGCCGTTCGAGGGCGACACGCCGTTGGCTGTTGCCCACAAGCAAAGATACGAGCCAGCCCCTATTCCCAAAAAGCTTGTCCCTCAGATTCCTGAAAGCTTGAACCGGCTGATCCTGCGCTGCCTTGAAAAGGAAAAGACCGAGCGCTATCAATCGGCTGATGAGCTCCTCGCCGACCTCGCTGCCGTCGAAGAATCGCTCCCGACCGCCGAGCGCATCACTCCCAGGCGCAAAACCACCACACCCCGTGAGATCACGGTCAAGTTCCAGCCCAGGAGACTCGTCATTCCGGCAGTCATCATCTTTGTTCTCGCCATCGCCGCAATTTTTCTCTGGCGTTCTGTTTTGCGCAAGGAAGTTACGGCCTCGCCATCCGTCAAGCCCACCCTGGCCGTTCTTTATCTTAAAAATAATTCAGGCGATTCCACTCTCGACAACTGGAAGGAAAACCTGCCCATCCTGCTGACTGCCGGGCTCTCTCAATCGCGGTATCTCCGGGTCCTGGATGACCCAACGGTCTATGGAATCCTCAAGAAGCTCAACCTTCTGAGTTCGGAGAGGTACACTCCGGAAGAGCTGAGAAATATCGCCGCAGAGGGCGGAGCGACCCATGTTATCTCAGGCAACTACTTCACCGCCGGAGGCAAGTTCATCGTCAACCTCTCCCTGATCGATGCCAAGACCGGGACCGTTCTCAAGCCTCTGGAAGAAGAGGCTCCGGACAAGGATGGAATCTACAATTCTATCGACAGCCTGGCTAAGAAAATCAAATCCGCCCTGAATATCCCTGAGCAGCCGATCGACGAGGCTGTCTATAAGATGGTGGGCGAGGTCTATACCAGAAACCCGCGCGCGCTTCAATATTATATCGAGGCCGTGAGGCTCGATCAAAACTTTGAATATAACAAGGCGATCAAGTCCCTGGAGAAGGCTGTCGAGCTTGACTCCGAATTCGCGATGGCCTACAGGATGTTAGGCGATAACTATGATCATTTAGGTGATTATTTCAAGAAATATCAATATTTGACTAAAGCTTATCAACTCAAGGATAAACTTCCGGAAAAAGACCGTCTTGTCGTCGAGGGAAGCCTTTATCTGCTCAGAGAAGAGACAATTCCCAAAGCGATGGATGTTTTGAAGAAGGCAGTCGCAAAATATCCGGATGATTTCCTCGCCCGTTATTCCCTGGTTGATGCTTTATCTTGGGGAGATATAGACCTGATGATCAAGGAACTTGAAACCCTCATCTACGGGCAGAACCAAACCAAATCCAAAGCGGCTTATTCAAGATTGGCTGGGGCCTATTATGCAAAAGGGGACTATATAAAGGCGCGGGAATGTTATGAGACGATGGCCAATGCGAATCCCTCTGATCCGGATAATCATAAAGAACTGGGATGGCTCTTCATGCTTGAAAAAAAATTCGATACAGCCCTCGCTGAATTTGAAAAGGCTGTCTCTCTCGCCCCGGATGATCCTTATTTTAAACGAGTGCTCGCAAGATTTTATTATTTAGAAGACGAATTGGAGAAATCCCGCGAGATCCTTGAGGGCATCCGCAAGGTCTACAAAGATGATGTAGATTTAGACCGGGAATTCGCAGCACTGGAGATGTTCGAGGGGAAGTTCAGGGAAGCCCTCAGCCTTGAAGAAGAAAATGAGAAGAAGGAAAAAGATAGAGGACGAACGCCCCTTTCGATGGATTCTGTCCTTCAATTTTGGGGAAGGGTCAATCTCCAGACTGGCCATCCGATAAAGGCTCTGGAGAAATTCCGCGAAGCCCTGGAGTATGTCAAGAAAGAAGAGGACCGCGTCCAGGATATCGGATTTACCAACCTGGCTCATAGTCGAAGGACGTGTATGATCTATCAGATTTGTGCCCTCTGCGACACCGGAAAAGTTCAGGAGGCTGAGATTCTTGGCAAAGAATTCGAACGACTTGTTCCCTCTCACCAAAAAAGAACCGCGAAAAAATGCTTCTGCTACGATACAGAATTTCTTGAAGGCAGGATCGCGCTCGCGAAAAAGAATATTCCAGAAGCCATTCGAAAGCTGGAGCTTGGCTGGCAAGCGCTCCGTGGCGGAGAGCTAAACTGGACAATGCGTTTTATTTTGGATACGCTGGCCGATGCTTATCAACTGGGCGGCCGTTTGGACAAGGCGGCTGAAACCTACGCCCGTATCCACGAACTTCGAACTGACAGTACGGATTGGGGGGCGGTCTATGCCCGTAGCTATTACAAGCTAGGGAAAGTCTACGAACAGATGGGGAAGAAGGCCGAGGCGCGCGAGAAATACCAGAAATTCCTCGACCTCTGGAAAAACGCCGATCCTGGCTTGCCCGAGGTCGAGGACGCCAAGAAGCGCATGCTCACTCTTTAAAGCAGAATATAACGCATGCGGTCCAGGCACTATTAAAATGCCACTGATCTGTGCCTTCACAAAAACCGATTTCGCTGGAATCTTGGCGGCTGTCTGAAGGAGGGAAGCGAGACTGCTCCCCTCTGACCAACCTCTGGGAGGAAGCCGCGCGTCCTCGAGCCGTTCTTCCTGAAAAATCGGACAGGATGGTATAATAGGAGCTCATGCGCTTCAGGAATGCCACGAAAGCAGACTTTCCTCAAATTCTCAATCTGGCAAAAAAGCTGGAGTTAGATTATTCCGGGATGGAAGCTGATGATTTTTTAGTTGCAG
>CAZJXZ010000236.1:0-4120 GCA_964549955.1 uncultured Eubacteriales bacterium | reverse complement strand
AAATCCTCCGCCTGATCGGAAAAGGCGGAATGGGCGAGGTCTATCTTGCCCGCGATACGGTTCTCGATCGAGAAGTCGCCCTGAAGTTCCTGCCTGAAGAGATGCAGAAAGATTCCAAAGCGCGGGAGCGATTCCTGCGAGAAGCCAAGTCTGCTGCTGCCCTTGATCATCCTTTCATCTGCAAGATTTTTGAGACAGGAGAGGTCAACGGCGATGCCTTCATCGCCATGGAGTATGTGGAAGGAAAGAGCCTCAGGGAAAAATTAAAAGAAGGGCCTATTCCTTTAAAAGATACTTTGCGTATCACTCAAGAAATCATCGAGGCCCTGGAAACAGCCCACGAAAAGAGAATTGTCCACCGCGACTTGAAGCCCGATAATATCATGCTTACACCTCAAGGCCATGTCAAAGTCATGGATTTTGGCCTTGCCAAGCGAATTCTTCCCTCAGGTGATTTGTTGACCAAAACATTGACACAGGCTTCGGTCACCGAGCAAGGAGCCTTGGTCGGAACCCTGGCTTATATGTCTCCTGAGCAAGCCAAAGGCGATGTTGTCGATTCGAGGAGTGACATTTTTTCGCTGGGAGTCATGCTCCAGGAGATGTTATCAGGTGAGCATCCGTTTCTTCGGCCCAGTCCAGTGGAGACCCTGAGCGCTATTCTCCGCGACCCTCCGCCCTCGGTCCACGAGCAGGTAAAAAAAACGAGTCCTGCGCTTGACCTCATTCTGAAAAAGTCTCTTGCCAAAGATATGAGTGAGCGCTACCAAAGTGTTTCTGAACTCGCCATAGATATACGCACCATCCAAGCCGAGGCTGGGGCAGGACGAAGACTTTTTTTCCGGCCGTGGGCGATGATTGCTGGGGGAGTTGCGCTCTTCGTCGTCTTGCTGATTAGTATCTGGTGGTTTTTTATCCGCAGCCCGGTCATCAAGCCCGAGGTGTCACCGGCTCCAGTTTCTATTCTCATCGCCGACTTTCAAAATAAGACAGGCGACCCTGTTTTTGATGAAGGTGCGCTTGAACAAGCCCTGAGTATCGGCCTTGAAGGTGCTTCCTTTATAGATGTTTACAGACGTCCAAAAGCAAGAAAGCTGGCCGGCCAGCTTGACCCAAGCGCTGAGGGAAAGCTCGATTCCAGGCTCGCACAGCTTGTCTGTCGCAGCGAAGGAATCAACGTGATTATAGACGGCTCGATAGAGCCGACCGGAAAGGGATATACAATTAAAGTTAGCGCCCGGGATTCTGTCAGTTCTAAAAAGCTGGCAGAGGCTTCAAGGATAATTGGTTCAAAGCTTGGGGTTCTAAGCGCAGCAGGCAATCTTGCGGCTGAGGTTCAGACAAAGCTGGGCGGCACTCCGGCAGATTCAGCACGGATTTTATCAGGAGAAACTTTCACCACCGCCTCACTGGACGCAGTGAATGCCTATGCCCATGCCCAGGAACTCCAAGTACAAATGAAACACAAGGAGGCAATTTCGGAATACCAACGAGCTATTGATTTAGACTCGAATTTTGGACGCGCTTACAGCGGACTGGCAGTTACTTATCATAACATCGGCGAACAGAAAAAGGCAGAAGAATATCACTTCAAAGCTCTGTCCCTGATCGACAGGATGTCCGAACGTGAAAAATACAGGACCCGTGCTGTCTGGTATTTGCTAACCAGAAATTATCAAAAGGCTATCGAAGAATGCAGCGCGCTCGTCAAACAATTTCCTGCCGATTCGGCGGGGAGGTCGAATCTTGCCCTTGCTTATTTTTACGCCAGAGACATGAGCCCTGCCGTTGAAGCAGGGCTTCGAGCTGTGGAGTTCAATCCGAAAGACACTATCGCTCACTATAACCTGGCATGGTATTTGATTTCTGCCGGTGATTTTGAAAATGCTGAGAAAGAATTGCAAAAGGTTCTGGAGATTAACCCTAAAGATGAAGAAGCATTTATCTGCCTGGCATTGTCAGAGCTTGCTCAGGGAAGAAATTCCCGCGCCATCGAGATCTACGAACAGCTCAAGAGCATAAGTCCTTACGGAGAATCTTTGGCCATTCTTGGCATGGCCGACCTTGCTCTCTTCGAGGGGCGGCTGGCTGAAGTGAGCAACATTCTCGAGAAGGGGATCGCTTCAGACCTTAAGAACAATTATCCTGAGCTCGCGGCAAATAAATTAAGCATGCTTGCTCAAGCCTATCTTATTCAGGGCAAAAAAGCGCTTGCTGTGAGCACGGCTGACCGCGCTGTTGCTACAAGCAAGGAGCCTGGCTTTCTCTTAATGGCTGCTCAGATTTATATAGGAACAGGCCGGAAAGAGAAAGCCCTTGCCCTGCAAGCTGAGCTCAATCAGCGTCTTGAGCCAGAGCCTCAAGCTTATGCAAAGTTGATTGAAGGCGAAATAAGGATGTCTGCAGGCGATTCCAGAGGAGCAATCAGCCTCTTTCAAGAGGCCCGGAAGATTCTCGACACCTGGCTCGGTCGCTTTGTGCTCGGCCAATCTTATCTTGAAGCCAAGGCCTTTACCGAGGCACATTCAGAATTTGAGCTATGTTTGAAACGGCGTGGTGAGGCTGCTTCCATCTTCCTCGACGATACCCCTACCTACCGCTATTTTCCTCCTGTCTATTATTATCTCGGCCGCGCCCAGGAAGGATTGGGCAGCCCTGCTGCGGCTGAATCCTACAGAACTTTTCTCAAGATTAAAGAAAAGGACGAAGGTGACCCTCTGGTTAAAGATGCCCGCCTCCGCCTCAGCAAAATCTCCAATTAAATTCAATTCCTCCTATCATTTTGATAGCCTTCCAACTTTCGTGATAGCCATTTATTTCCTTTAACAATGAGTGGCACAACGCATTCCCCGCACCCGATTTAAGATTAATTGACATCAAATTTCCCCTATGGTATAAATTCAACACTGGGAATTGAAGATATACGATAAAGAGCCGGGATAATTTGAGGTAAGCGCAAGAATTCAGTCATGTTCGACAATAGCAAAATTCAAATTTTTTTCTTTATAGAATTTTATCTTGTTGATTCAAATTTCATATATCCCGAGATTTTCTTGCCTTCTTGAGGAAGAATGATTTCACCGGGTGACAAGGTCAAGCATTACGAGGTCATCAAATCCATCGGCAAAGGAGGAATGGGCGAAGTCTATCTCGCCCTTGACACAGTCCTCAACAGGAAAGTTGCCATCAAATTCCTCTCGGAGGAAATGCAGAAAGATGCCAGGGGTCGAGAGCGCCTTTTGCGAGAAGCCAGGGCCGCTGCTTCTTTAGACCATCCCTTCATCTGCAAGATCTACGAGGTCGGTGAGATAGATGGTCAATACTTTTTCGTAATGGAGTATGTCGAAGGCAAAGATTTAAGAACAAAGTTAGATGAAGGGACTATCCCTTTGAGAGATTCTCTGCAAACGGCCCTAGAAGTGGCAGAGGCTTTAGAAGAGGCCCATAAGAAAGATATCGTCCATCGCGATTTGAAGCCATCGAATATCATGCTTACACCTCAGGGCCACGCGAAAGTCATGGATTTCGGTCTGGCCAAACACATCGTGACTGAAGGCAAAGCAGATATCACCAAAACCTTAACCCAGACATCTCTCACCGGGCAGGGCGCCGTAGTGGGTACGATAGCCTATATGTCACCTGAACAAGCTCGAGGAGAAGCCGTCGATACTAGAAGCGATATCTTTTCTTTAGGAATAATCATTTACGAGATGACAACGGGGAGGCATCCTTTCTCCAAAGCCAGTCCCTTAGAGACTCTGACTTCTATTCTCAGGGATGCTACACCTCCTCCCCATATAAAACCGAAGATGATGAATCCAGCGCTCAGGCCAATATTGCACAAAGCATTGGCTAAAGAACCTGGAAACAGATACCAAAATATAAAAGATTTAATCAACGATATACGAAAACTTCAAAGGGAATTTCTGGGAGGAGCTCGCCTTATTTTACGTGGATGGCCTATGATTGTTGCTGGTGTCGTGATCATCGCTATGTTAATCACTGGTGCTCTCTTGTTATTTCGACGCCCATCCGTGAGCCCTCAGGCAAGTGGGCCAAAAACAATCTCGGTGCTCGTTGCGAACTTTCAGAATCAAACAGGTGATCCTATCTTTGACGG
>CAZJXZ010000235.1:0-4172 GCA_964549955.1 uncultured Eubacteriales bacterium | reverse complement strand
ATGTGACATTGGACCAGGGGACAGGCTGCGTTCATACGGCTCCCGGACATGGCCACGAGGATTACATGACCGGCATGGCCTATAACCTGGATATCTACACTCCTGTGGATAGCGAAGGAAGGTTTGTTCCTCAAGTCAAGAGATACGGCGGGATGAACGTCTTCGAAGCCAATCGATTGATCACCGAAGACATGAAGAAAGACGGCACTCTTCTGAAAGAAGGCGAGATTTTCCATTCCTACCCCCACTGCTGGCGCTGCAAGAATCCGGTGATTTTCCGGGCGACAGCCCAATGGTTCATCTCCATGGATAAGAATAACTTGAGGAAGAAAGTTCTCGATGAGATAAAGAAGGTTCGCTGGATTCCACCTTGGGGAGAGGAGAGGATTGCCGACATGGTCATCGCCCGCCCTGACTGGTGCATTTCTCGCCAGCGCTCCTGGGGTGTTCCCATTCCGGCCTTCTACTGCCACGACTGCGGCAACATCCTCGCCGATGAGAAGATAGCCCGCCGGGTTGCAGATATTTTCTCCAAAGAGGGCTCCAACTCCTGGTTCATTAAAAAAGCCGAGAAGCTTCTCCCTCCGGATGCAAAGTGTCCCAAGTGCGGCTCAAAAAAATTCAACAAAGAGAACAACATCCTGGATGTCTGGTTCGAATCAGGAGCAAGCCATAATGTCCTGGGAAAACGGCCTGACCTTCCCTGGCCTTCTGATTTGTATATCGAAGGCCACGACCAGTATCGGGGCTGGTTCAACAGCTCGATATTTGTCGGGGTTGCAGCCAAGAATGCCTCTCCCTATAGAATAGTGATCACCCACGGCTTTGTCCTCGATGAGCAGGGAAGAGGGATGTCCAAATCCCTGGGAAATTACATTGAGCCTGAGGAAATCATCTCACAAAACGGAGCCGAGGTGCTGAGGCTCTGGGTGGCGATGCTTAATTATAAAGAAGATGCGCGATTCGGGAATGAGATTCTCCAAAGGCTGGTCGAAGCCTATCGTAAGATCAGAAACACCTGGCGCTTCATGCTGGCCAATATCCACGATTTTTCTCCTGATGAAGAAAGCCTTCCGGCCCTGAAGATGGAACTTTTCGACCGCTGGATTCTAGCGCAATGCGCCGAGAAGGGAAAAAGGATTCTTAAAGCCTATGAGGACTATGAGTATCATGTTGTTTTCCATACCATTTACAATTTTTTTACTGTAGAGTTGAGTTCATTCTACCTCGATGTTATCAAGGACAGGCTTTACTGTTCAGGGAAGAAATCGATCCTGCGCAGGTCTGCCCAAACAGCTCTTTATGAACTCTTGAACTCAACGCTTATCCTGATGGCTCCCATTCTTCCTTTTACCACTGAGGAAGTCTGGGAGCATATGCCTGTTTCCAAGGGCAAGGAAGAATCCATCCACCTCGAAAAATTCCCTGACTTGGAGGAGGTCTGGCTCGATGATCAACTGCTTCATGAATGGGAGGAGTTGATTCTCGTCAGAGAAAAGGTTCTAAAGAAGCTGGAGGATGCAAGAGAGAGCGGACTCATCGGCAATTCGCTGGAAGCGAGCGTCATTCTCAATGCTCCTGCGGCTGAAGAGAAACTTTTGAGAAAATATGAAACGAAGTTGCCATCCCTGTTTATCGTCTCTGCGGTTGAGCTTCGATTTCATTCCGGTCAAGAGTTGACGGCCGAAGTCAAAAAGGCGGCAGGTGAGAAGTGCCTGAGATGCTGGAATTATTCGACCCATGTCGGAAAAAGCTCCGCCTATCCTCACTTCTGCCAGCGCTGTGAAGAAGTGGTCAAAGAGATGAGACTATGAAGCGCCGCCTGTTCTATTTTTTATTCGTCCTCATCCTGCTCGCTGCCGACCAGTTGAGCAAAGCCATCATAGTCCGCAAGATAGCTTTTTTGAGCAGCAAAAGCGTTATTTCCGGTTTTTTTAACCTGACTCATATCAGGAACCGAGGCGCAATTTTTGGCTCTTTCTCCCAATCAGGAAATCAACTTGTTTATTGGCTCCTCACTCTGACCTCCCTTGCTGCTCTGGCTCTGGTTGTCTATTTTTTTCTCAAGACTCCAACCGCTGAGAGGTTTATGCTTTTTTCTCTTTCTTTCATCCTGGCCGGCGCTCTGGGAAACTTGACAGATAGAGTCTTCAGAGGATATGTGATAGATTTCATCGATTTCTACATCAAAAAATGGCACTGGCCGGCTTTTAACCTCGCCGACTCCAGCATCAGCATTGGCGCGGTTTTTCTTATTTTTATCATCCTATTCAAGAGAAAGCCAAAATGCATCCCATCCTCCTCAAGATAGGCCCCCTGATTATTCATACCTATGGCTTTATGATGGCTGTGGGCGTGGCCTTTGCCCTCTGGTTTCTTTTTGCCCAGTCCAAAACAAGGGGCCTCGATGCTAACAAGATGGCTGACATGGCTTTTTACACGATCATCATTTCCTTGATCGGGGCGAAGCTCGTTCTCTTTATCGGAGATTTTTCTTATTATACTCATAATCTGCAAGAACTTTTCATGCTGGCCCGTTCGGGTGGAGTTTTCCAGGGCGGTCTTATCTTCGGAACTCTCTTCGCCCTGTGGTACGTGCGAAAGCAGCGCATTCCAACCTGGAAGGCGGCTGATATCATCGGCCCGGCTCTGGCTTTAGGCCACGGCTTTGGTCGCATCGGTTGCTTCTTTGCCGGTTGCTGTTTTGGCCGGGAATGCTCAGAGCCATGGGGAGTGACTTTTACCAGCGAATATGCTCATAATTTGATCGGCATTCCCATCAAAACCTCTTATGTCCATCCTGTGCTTCATCCGGTTCAGCTCTACGAATCTATTCTAAATTTCTTGAATTTTATAGTTCTCTTTCTAATCCTGAGGAAGAAAAGATTCGACGGCCAGGTTTTTTCCTTCTATGTCATCAATTACTCGATCATCAGGTATATTGTTGAATTCTACCGCGGAGACCATCCTGACAAAGCCTTCCTCATTCGTAACCCATCTCCCTACCTCAGCCTTTCTTTACCCCAGCTTTTCTGCATTCTTGGCCTGGTTGGCGGCGTGATTCTGTTTTTTATCCTCAAGAAGAGAAAAAGTGCCTAAGAAAGAATTGCTGGCAACCTCTCAGTCAGGATTGAACCAGAGACTGGATGTCTTTTTAACCGAAAAAATCAAGTTACTGACCCGTTCTCAGCTTCAAAAGATTATCGAGGAGAAAAGAGTCAAGGTTGACGGCATATTCCGCAAGCCGAGCTATAAGCTGAAGGCTGGAGAGAAAATAGAGATAGAGTTTGAGCTGAAAGAGCCTGAAACGGTAGAAGCGGAAGAAATTCCTATAAATCTAACCTCAAGCGATGAGCATCTTGTCGTCATCGACAAAGCCTCGGGAATGGTTGTTCATCCTGGAGCAGGGAACAGAAAACACACGCTGGTCAATGCCCTGCTCCACTATTTTCCTGAAATTAGGGAGATTGGCCCGAAGGAGAGGCCGGGAATCGTCCATCGCCTGGACAAGGAAACATCAGGGCTGATGGTCGTTGCTAGGACTCCAAAAGCTTATTCCCGGCTTCAACGGCAATTTAAAAGAAGAGAAGTCGAGAAGCGGTACTTGGGTCTTGTTTGGGGGCGGCTGCCGAGCAAAGAGGGGACGATCTGCTTTCCCATCGGACGCCACGTCAAGCATGGCGAGAGAATTTCGGTCAAGACCAGAAGGCCGAGAGAGGCCGAGACTCGTTATTCAGTCCTCGAAGAATATGAAGATTTCAGCCTCCTTGAGCTAAGGCCCATCACCGGAAGAACTCATCAAATAAGAGTCCACCTTGCTGCTTCAGGCCATCCGCTGGCAGGCGACAGCCGCTATGGCCGAAGGAAGGCAAAAACCTGCCCTCCGCGTCTTTTTCTTCACGCCTCTTTTCTTTCCTTCTCCCACCCCGCGACAGGAAAAAGAGTCGAATTCTTCTCCCCCCTCCCTTCAGATTTGAAAGACTTTCTCGAAAAATTGAAGCGCCGCTAAATTTTCTACCAAGAATCAAAATGATTTGTAAGGGTGAGGGTTGGGGGTGAAGAGCCCCTATGAAGCTCAGGCCAGCGGGTTCAAAAACACGCAACTTTTGCCCCAGCGACTACTCGGAGGGGGAACAGCTTCGCTTTCCCCCTTCCGACGGTCGCCCCGATTC
>CAZJXZ010000234.1:0-4206 GCA_964549955.1 uncultured Eubacteriales bacterium | reverse complement strand
AGAGGTTTGATGAGATAGACAATGCGCCGGAGGAGAAGGAGAGGGGTTTGACGATACAGATAGCGCACATTGAGTATGAGACGTCGAAGCGCCATTATGCGCACATTGATTGTCCTGGGCATGCGGACTATATCAAGAACATGATAACCGGGGCGGCGCAGATGGACGGTGCGATATTGGTGGTGGCGGCGGATGATGGGCCGATGCCGCAGACGCGGGAGCACATTTTGTTGGCGCGGCAGGTGAACGTGCCGGCGATAGTGGTATTTATGAACAAGGTGGATTTAGTGGATGATCCTGAGATATTGGATTTAGTGGAGTTAGAGGTGAGGGAGTTGTTGACGAAGTATGAGTTTCCTGGGGAGAAGACGCCGGTTATACGTGGGAGTGCGTTGAAGTCGATGGAGTCGGATGGGGATCCTGGGACTGAGTGGAACAAGAAGGTTTTGGAGTTGATGGATGCGGTGGACAGTCACATTCCGCAGCCGGTGAGGTTGGTGGACCAGGCGTTTTTGATGCCGATCGAGGACATATTTTCGATATCTGGGCGAGGGACGGTGGTGACTGGGCGAGTGGAGAGGGGTAAGGTAGTGGTTGGGGATGAGATAGAGATAGTAGGGTTAGGGGAGACGCGGAAGCGGGTGGTGACAGGGGTGGAGATGTTTCGGAAGATATTGGATGAGGGTCAGGCGGGTGATAATGTAGGGGTGTTGTTGAGAGGTACGGACAAGGAGGAGGTGGAGAGGGGGATGGTGTTGGCCAAGCCTGGGTCGATAACGCCGCATCGGAAGTTTCGGGCTGAGATTTATGCCTTGAAGAAGGAGGAGGGGGGTAGGCACACGCCGTTTTTCACTGGGTATCGGCCGCAGTTTTATTTTCGGACGACGGATGTGACGGGGTCGGTGAAGTTAGCGTCTGGGGTGGAGATGGTGATGCCTGGGGACAATGTGAATTTGGAGATTGAGTTGATATCGGACATAGCGATGGAGAAGGGATTGCGCTTTGCGATTCGAGAGGGAGGGAGGACGGTTGGAGCCGGGTCGGTCACAGAGATAATGGAGTAAGCGACAAGAATCAATGTAATCGTTGAAGAGCCAAGAATTGCTTAGAGCTAGGAAATAGGAAAGAGGATGAGAGAAATCATAACCCTGCAGTGCTCAGAATGTAAACAGAGGAACTACACGACCACCAAGAATAAAAAGCTTCAGAAGGATAAAATTGAGCTGAGAAAATTTTGCAAGTTCTGCAGAAAGCACACGATTCATAAGGAAGTCAAGTAAATCAAGCCAATCAAAACTGGACCAGGGTTAATCGTAAACGAAAAGATTCAAGAAATAAAAGGAGGAAAGGTGCAGGCAGGTGAGTAGCTCAACTGGTTAGAGCAGCGGTCTCCAAAACCGCAGGTTGCGGGTTCGAGTCCTGCCTCACCTGCCATAAAAATAAAAAAAAGAATCGGCTATTTGCAATCGAGGATGAGGCTCAAAGAATGGACAACAAAGTAAGATGGTATAAGCGCTTCATTAACTTCCTGAAGGAGGTCAGGGCTGAAGTAAAAAAGGTAACCTGGCCTTCAAGAAATGAAGTTTACAACACCACGATTATTGTCATTCTGGCGACCTTCTTCTTTGGGTTTTATCTTTATTTTATGGATGTTATCTTATCCTGGCTCTTAGCTCGGATTCAATCTTTGCTTGGTTAGAAAAGAAAATGGAAAAGAATTGGTACGTCGTTCATACTTATTCGGGATTCGAGAAGTTCGTGGCCGAGTCTATTCGCCAGAAGGCTATTGAGCTCAATATGCAGGAAAAGATCGGCAGGATCATCATTCCCACCGAGGGTGTTGTTGAGATCAAAGCAGGGAGAAAGGTCGTCTCTACAAAAAGGTCCTATCCCGGTTATATCTTGATTGAAATGGAAATGACGGATGAAAATTGGCATATCATTCGTGAAATCCCTAAAGTAACAGGATTTGTCGGTTCAGGAAGGCGGCCGACTCCCTTGGGCAAGGAAGAAGTCAGTCAGATCGTCAAACACATGGAGACAACCTCTGAAAAGCCAAAGCCAAAGCACTCTTTCGAAAAAGGAGAAGCCGTTCGCATCATTGATGGACCTTTCTTCAACTTCAACGGAATTGTTGAAGAGGTTAATCATGAAAAAAGCACTCTAAAGGTTTTGGTGACAATTTTCGGTCGCTCGACTCCAGTTGAGCTTGAATTCTTGCAAGTGGAGAAAATCTAGGAGGAAAAATGTCAAAAGAACTTATAGCGACCATTAGGCTGCAGATTGTAGCCCGCCAGGCAAGCCCTGCTCCTCCAGTCGGCCCAGCCCTCGGTCAGCATGGCGTCAATATCATGGAATTTGTTCGGCAATTCAATGAGAGAACGGCCAAGATGGAAGAAGGAACTGTTGTTCCTGTGGTCATCAATGTTTTTAAAGATAAAAGTTTCAATTTCGTGGTCAAGACTCCTCCCGCCTCCTATCTTCTGAAGAGAGCAGCCGGGATTGCCAAGGGGTCGGGAGCTCCAAACAAAGAAAAGGTCGGAAAAGTGACTGAAAAGCAGATTGAAGAGATAGCCAAGATCAAGATGCCAGATTTGAATGCTTACACTTTGGAGGCGGCAAAGAGGATAGTCGAAGGAACAGCAAAAAACATGGGATTGGAGATTGTCCGTGAGTAAAAGAGGAAAAAAGTATGTTCAATCGAGGGAGTTGAGAAACAAGAAGGAATACTCCTTGGAGGAAGCCGTCAGTCTTCTCAAGAAGCTCAGCTATGCCAAGTTTGACGAATCTGTGGATATCGCTCTTCGTCTGGGAGTGGACCCGAAGCATTCTGACCAGATGGTGAGAGGGACGGTTGCCCTTCCTCACGGAACCGGAAGAACAAAGAAAATATGCGTCGTCGCCTCTGGAGAGAAGATCAAAGAGGCTGAACAAGCAGGGGCGGACTATTTTGGAGGAGAAGAACTCATTGAAAAGATAGCTTCAGGCTGGATTGATTTTGATGCCGTGGTCGCCACTCCGGATGTTATGAGGAGCATAGGTAAGTTGGGCAGGATTCTGGGGACGAAAGGCCTGATGCCAAACCCGAAATCTGGAACAGTGACTTTCGATATAAAAAAAGCCGTGGAAGAGATTAAATCCGGCCGAGTCGAATTCAGAGTCGATAAGACAGCTATCATCCACTCCCCGGTCGGCAAGGCTTCTTTCCCTGAAGCCAAACTTGCCGAGAACATCAAAGTTTTTATTCAGGCTATTCTCCAGGCGAAACCTCCTGGAGCAAAGGGAAAATATATTCGAAGCATTTACATTTCCTCAACCATGGGACCCTCAATCAAGCTTTCGGAGGCGGATTTAGAGTCATAGGAGAGAAAAGGTGATCAGACAAAAGAAAGAAGAGCTGGTTAAAGGATTGAACGAAGCCTTCAAGAATTCGAATACTTTTTATCTGCTCGACTTCATAAAAATTCCGGTTTCGCAGCTTACGGAGTTAAGGAAGCTCTTTCGAGAGCATTCTTATTCTTTCAGGGTTATCAAGAATCGCCTTGCCCTTCGCGCCTTAAGAAAAGAGTTCCCTGAAGAGTTAAGAAAATATTTTCAAGGACCGACAGCTCTTGCCTTTGGTTCAAACAATCCCATCGGCTTAGCCCGGATCATCAAGGAATATTCCGAAAAGAACAAGATCTTAAAAGTGAAGGCAGGGCTTTTGGATGGCCAGTTTTTCCCGCCAGAAAGATTTTCTGAAATTGTTGCTCTAAGCTCTAGACAGGAATTAATAGCTAAGCTCGGCAATCTGATGGCCTGGCCGATAATGAAATTCGCAAAGACTTGGCAAGCGCCGATAAATAATGTGGGTCGGTTGTTGAGTCAATTAAAAACAAAAAAATAGAGTTGGAGGTAAAAAATGCCTAAAGCACAAACAAAAGAAGTTAGCGAGACTGCTACCGAAAAAAAGGAGAAAACAAAATTCACCAAGGAGCAATTTTTTGAGCATTTGGACAACTTGACGGTTTTGGAACTTGCAGATTATATCAAGGAATTCGAAGCGCGCTATGGTGTGAGTGCGGCTGCTGTCGCTGCGCCTGTGGTCACCTCAGGAGCTGGGGCACCCCAGGCAGAAGCAAAGGCGGAGGAAGAGAAAACAGTCTTTACGGCAATTCTGAAGAGCGTTGGCGATAAAAAGATCAATGTCATCAAAACCGTAAGAGA
>CAZJXZ010000233.1:0-4220 GCA_964549955.1 uncultured Eubacteriales bacterium | reverse complement strand
GACTGGAAATCACGCTCTATCCATTGCCTATGCCTGCCGTCTTTTCAATGTTCCGCTGACCATCTTCATGCCTGAAAAATCGAACCAAACTAAAGTCGAGGCTGTGAAGAGCCTCGGCGCAGACATTGTTTTTTTTGGCCGTATTTTCGATGAAGCCAGGGAACGTGCAGAGAAGCTCGCCACAGAAAAAGGCGTCCGGTTTATCCATCCAGCCAACGAGCCCTATTTGATTGCCGGAGTGGCGACTTATACTCTGGAGATTCTTGAGAAATGTCCTAATCTGGATTTTATCATCGTCCCTGTGGGAGGTGGAAGCGGCGCTTCTGGTTGCTGCTTGGTCAAGGAGGCAGTGAATCCTGGGGTTCAGGTCATTGGCGTCCAGGCAGAGAAAGCTCCTGCTGCTTACCTTTCCTGGAAGAACAGGAAAATTGTCGCGGATAAGATGGAAACCGCTGCCGAGGGGTTGGCAACCAAAATTGGCTATAAGCTCACTCAGGAAATACTCTGGGATTTCCTGAGCGATTTTATCCTTGTCTCAGAAGAAGAAATGGCTGAGGCGATTCTCATTTACTTAAAAATGATTAGAAATCTTGTCGAAGAGGCTGGTGCCTGCCCTCTGGCTGCTGCCCTAAAGATTAAAGAGAGGCTGAAAGGAAAGAAAGTCACTCTTGTTCTCACTGGAAGCAATATCTCCATAGAGCGGCTTAAACTGATTCTTAAATAAAAGGAAAGGGACAGACAACTTCGGCTCGAATTCTCGGTTTGAAGAACGAACAATCTCGGTCAATTCAAAATTGGCTATTGCATTCTTGAGGAAAGCTTAAAATGAAGGCCTAGCTCAAATGTTAGACGATTTCTGACATCCTCTCTTTTCCAATTCAGACTGATCGAGTTTTATCGAGAATCAAGCTTATTGTTCTTTCAAGCGAGGGGAGCAAGGCCTGATGGATGTTTATTCTCGAAGTATCCAGAACATTCATCGTCTTCAAACCGCTTCCGGTGATGACCAGGACGATTTGGTCCGCAGCCTTGAGATTTAATTTTTTCCAAATCTTTAGCAGGCCGGCCAACGCTGTGGCTGAGGCTGGCTCGCAGAAAATTCCCTCCAGCTCTGCCAGCATTTTCTGGGCTTTCAGGATTTCTCCATCAGAGACGCTGACTATCATTCCCTTATTTTCTTGAATCAGTTTGAGCGCGATATTTCCTCCTGGCGGATCAGGGTTTGAAATGGAATGGGCTATTGTCTCGGCTCTTTTTATTCTTTCGACTCTTGTTTTTCCCTCAGAATAGGCTTTGGCCACGGGTGCGCAGCCTTTAGCTTGAACGCCGACAAAAGTCGGTAGGTCTTGAATAAATTCGTTTTGTCTCAAATCAAGAAAGGCTCTAATCAAGCCGATGAGATGTCCTCCTGAGCTCACCGGGACAAAAATAAACTTTGGAGCGCGGCTCTGGAGTTGAAGATAAATCTCGAAGCCGGTGATTTTGTAGCCTTCGATGCGGAAAGGGTCGACTGAATTCATGAAATATATATTGTGCTTTCTGCCGAGAAAAAAGCTTTCATAGAAAAGCTTCCCGTAATCACCTTTGACTGTGACCAGGACTGGCCTGTGCACACCTGCGGCAAGTATCTTCTCAGGAGAGCAGCTTTCTTTGAGAAGGACAAAGGTTTGCAGGCCGGCCTTTGCTCCATAAGCGGCAGTCGAAAAAGCCATGTTGCCGGTGGAAACTGTCCCGATTCTTCTCATGCCCAGTGAAACTGCTCTTTGAATGGCCACAGCCGTGCCTCTGTCTTTAAAGCTTGCGGTTGGATTCAGAGCTTCATTTTTTATAAAGACCGGCGAAGGACTAAACTTTTTTATCAACCGCTTGAGCTTGAGAAGAGGTGTATTTCCTTCTCCCAGAGTGAGATTAAGATCAATTTTTTCTAATGGAAGAAAATCAATAAATTTTTCCAGAGGAGATTCTTCATCAAGGTTAAATTTTTTCTTTTTCCTGGTGGAAGCCCAGAGCATTGGCTCACGGCAAACAGGGCAGAAGGGATTGAGGATATCCAACGGATATTTTCTCTCGCAAAAAATGCATTCCAGATTTTCCATTTTCGCCCTCACAAAAAAGCAAAAAAGGGGATATTCCCTTTTTAATTTATTTTTGCAAGGTCAAGTTTATAAAATCTTGGAATTGACTGTAAAGATAAAATAGATTTTATCAGGCACGCTGCTTTTTTTCTGTGATGGAAAAGCGGTTATGGCTTGGGCTGCGTGTCTCAGAAACACGCAGGCCAAAAGGGGGCAGTTCCCTTTTTTTGTTGTAAAATCGAGCCAAGATGGATAAAATCAGGACTCGAAGGATTTATTCGAAGCTAATTTCATTTTGGAAGATTTTGGGTCAAGATTTAAGCCTTTTATTGAGATGAAATCCGAGATTCCAATGCACGATGAATTCTTTATGCGCCAGGCTCTCGTTGAAGCCAGGAAATCTCCGCCAGAGGGAGAAGTGCCTGTGGGAGCAGTTCTTGTTTCAGGGAATAGGATTTTAAGCCGCGGGCATAATCAGCCCATCAGAAAAAAAGACCCTACAGCCCATGCTGAAGTTATAGCTATACGAAGAGCTTGCTTGAAGAGGAAAGAATACAGGCTTGCAGATTGTAACCTCTATGTGACTTTAGAGCCCTGCGCCATGTGCCTTGGAGCAGTCGTTCAGGCCAGAATCAAGAGGCTTGTCTTTGGTGCCTACGACCTCAAAGCTGGAGCAATCGAGTCTTTGATGAAATTTCCTTTTGATAGAATGAATCACCAGCCTGAAGTCAGAGGCGGCGTTCTGGCCGATGAATGCGGCAGGATCTTATCGGATTTTTTTTTAAAGAAGAGAAAGCCAAAAGTACAAAGATGATGGGCAGATCAGGAATAATTCATGCTTTTTCTGGCTAAAAAGCGGGAGAGGTGGCCGAGTGGTCGAAGGCGGCGGTCTCGAAAACCGCTATCCCGAGCAATCGGGATCGTGGGTTCGAATCCCACCCTCTCCGCCAAAGTTTCATTTGAAGAAGAAAAATTTATGAGTTTGAAAAAGTGTAAAGTGTGATGAGAAGAATCAACATTGTTCTTATAGGATTCGGCAATGTCGGCAAAGGATTTCTCCAAGTCTTGCACCAAAAAAAGCAGCTCTGCCGCGAACGATACGGTCTCGAGATCGAGGTCTATTCCATCTTCAAGCGCGGAGGCGGACTTTTTTCTCCTCGATCGCTAAACATAAAAGAGATTCTCGAGAGATATTCGTCTTCGAGCTCGCTCGAAGAAAACCTTGACTGGAAGCCAGGGCTCAAGCTGAAAGAGGCGTTTGAGTCTTTGGAGCCAGGAGTGCTGGTCGTCTGCACACCATCCAGCATCAAAGACGGCGAGCCTGGTCTTGGCTATGTTCATTGCGCTCTGGATAAAGGATGGCATGTGGTCACAGCCGATAAAGGGCCATTGGTCGTTGATTATCGCCGCCTGAAAGAGAAGGCGACCAGAAACCGCCTTTCCCTAAAATTCAGCGGAGCAACAGCCGCAGCCCTTCCCACCATGGATATTGCTCTCCATTCTCTGGCTGGAGCCGGGATTTCTCGAGTCGAAGGAATTCTAAACGGGACGACGAACTATATTCTGACCAAGATGAGAGAGGGCATAGACTACAGGCAGTCCCTGGAAGAGGCCAAGTCAAAAGGTATTGCCGAGCCTGACCCATCCTTTGACCTTGAAGGCTGGGATACAGCTTCAAAGATTCTCATCATTGCCAATGCAGCCCTGGACACAGCTTTTTCCTTGAAAGATGTCAAAGTCCAGGGCATCAGCAGAATCCCTGCTTCTCTTCTCAGCGAGGGAAGAGAAGAAGGCAAAGCATTAAAGTTGCTGGGAAGAATCCAGAGGAAAGAAGGAGAGTTTGTGCTCGATGTGGCTTTGGAGATTATCGACAGCTCTCATCCTCTCTTTGGCGTGGACGGAACAGACAAAGGAATCACTTTCTTCACGGATACGATGGGCTCTGTCACTGTAAGCGGAGGAAGATCAGACCCGAGAGGTGCCGGCGCCTCTCTTTTAAAAGATATCATCAATATTTATCGGGAATTCTGAATTCTTTTAAACTTTTAATCATGGCCTATTCTTTCGTTGGAAGCATTCTCAAATCTGTTGTATGAAGAGGATCAGGCTGGGTGTTGAGAAGACCGTATGGAAGGCTGAGCGGGC
>CAZJXZ010000232.1:0-4243 GCA_964549955.1 uncultured Eubacteriales bacterium | reverse complement strand
TCGTCATCGACAAGCCCATCGAGTTTTACACTCTGGCTCTTGACAATGAGCAGTCAGCCAGGATCGAAGAGATGCTATCTAAAAAGACTCATCTCAGTCCAGAAGAGATAGAAAGTTTAAGGGCAGGAAATGTCAGGCTGGAGATCTTACCAAGAGGAGTGGGAAGGATAGAAGTTCAGGCTTTAAACCTCTACCATGAGATTAGGGTTGGTGAGAATGTGAAGATGGAGGTGAGGGTTAAAAACACAGGTACCCGCCTCCTCAACAACATCAGAATCTATACCGACCTGCCCCTCAACTGGCGCTCAGAGGTTAAACCGGACCTCGTTGCCACTCTGGAGCAGAACAAGGAGGAGATTGTCAACATTGACTTCATCCCGCCTGCGGATGTTTCTGTGGGCGACTACGAGCCGAGGATAAGGACAGAATGTATCGCCGCCAATCGCAGGGTCGAGTCAGAGGATAAGATTGTCCGCATACACGTTAGCGCCAAGACAAATGTCCTGGGCATTACTGCGCTGATCGTGCTTTTGATCGGGCTGCTGGTTGGGATTGTGGTTTTTGGAATTAAACTCACGCGGCGTTAAGGAGAGAAAAAGGCTTTATCTAGGATTGGAACATGCTCTATTGTCAGCCCGAGTTCTCCATGAATGGGACAGTCTCAATATTTGATTAGATAAGATGCAGTAATGCTTAAAACAATCTTTAAAAAAGAAATTCTTGACCAATTGATCAGCCCTAAGTTTCTGATTGTTTTTCTGCTCTGCTTGATTCTTGTACCGCCAAGCCTATTGATGAATTACAAGAGCTATGAAGGGAGTCTTTTTGAGTATGAATATCTTAAGAATGACTACAAAGAGAGAGAAAAAATAATGAATCTGCCCATTGAAGTTCATAGAAAGCCGAGCATTTTGAGTACATTTGGAATTGGCTTGGAAAGAGTTTTGCCTAAGGTCATCACTTTTCAAAAGTACCAAGTTGAGACCAAGTCCACGCAGGCAGAATACGAGTTGTTGAGCAATATTGCAGGAAAAATCGATTTTATTTTAATCGTTAATTTTTTACTAGGTCTTTTTGCTATTCTTTATTCGAGTGCCTTAATCGTGGGTGAAAAAGAGATGGGGACCTTGAAGCTTGTTTTATCCAATAAGATAAAAAGAAGCGCTTTTCTTGTCGGAAAATACCTGGCTGGATACATTGTTCTTGTGATTCCTTTATTCATTTCTTTTCTAATTGGCATTTTATTGCTTGTTTTTAGCGGATTTCCACTATTTTCAGGTGAAAACTTTTCCCGAATTTTGAGCTTATTTTTAATCTCTCTCCTTTATCTCTCGACCTTTTTTGCCTTAGGTCTCTTTATTTCAACAAAAACACACAAGATGAGCGTCGCCCTTCTAGTGAGTTTTCTTATCTGGATTTTTTTTGTTTTGGTTATTCCAAAAATCAGCGAGCCTTTGTCCAATCTGATTCATCCTATTCAGAGCGATGAAGTTGTGATGATGAACAGAAGAAATGTGAGAAATCAGATTGAGTTGGAAAAAGGCAGAAGATTAGCCCCGTTAGCGCAAAAATATATCTGGGGAACTGAGGGAGCGAGAGATTTCAATAAATATCGCCAAGAACGAGAACCGATTGCCAAGGAGTTCGAAGAGAAAATAGAGAGAACGCTTCAGGAATTCGATGCCCAGTATCAAAAAGATAAGGATTTTAATACTAATCTCAGCCTCCTCATTGCCCGCCTGTCTCCTGCTCTTATATACGCTCACACGTCTCTTAATTTTTGCAGGACAGGTCTCGCAGATAGAGAAAACTTCTTCCGTAATCTGAAAGCTCACCATATTCAGCTTTCAAATATATATTTTAAAAAGACCTATGATGACACAATTGTCAGTGAGGATGGAAAGCGCAAATCCCATGTTTCTGGGAGTTCTGGCTCGAGATCGGAAATTCCTGAATTTAGTTTTGAGTTCTTAACCTATGGCGAGACATTAAAAAGTTCTTTGGCGGATATCTTGCTGCTCATTATCTATAATTTAATCCTTTTCAGTGCGACATATTTCACTTTCATTCGATACGATGTGAGATAGAATAGGCAATTAAAATTTCTACGAAGAAGATGATTAGAACGATAATCAGAAGAGAGTTTATTGATAACATTCTGTCCTTTAAGTTCATGGCTTGTGTCCTGGTTGCCTTGGTATTGACTTTAATTTGCACACTTATTTTAACCAGCGATTATCGAGATAGATTAGAAGATTACAATAAAGGACTTGCCGTCGAAAAAGAGAAACTGGCAGAGATTTATGTCTATTCTCAGTTAGAGGTCGGAGTTTTTAAAAAGCCTTCTCCTTTAAGTATCCTTGTCTCTGGAATAGAGAACCGGACGGGAAACTATGTGTCTCTGACTCACAGAGAGATACCGACCTCGCTTAGGGGCGGATTCATCAAGAATGAATTCTCCCGCGCCTTTTCCTTCTTTGACTTGGCCTCGGTCGCAGTCGTTGTTTTTTCCATTCTCGCCATTCTATTATCATACAACAACGTTTCCGAGGAAAAGGAGGATGGAGTCCTGTCCTTGATTTTATCCAATTCAGTTGCCCGCTATAAATTTCTTTTGGGCAAATATATCGGTGGTTTAATTTCTATTGTTGTTCCTCTGACTATATGTTTTATTGTCGGAATTCTGGTTGTTCTCTTTTCCAGGGGAGTTGAGGTTGGACCCGACTTTTTTATTCCGGCCATCCTTCTTTATTTCCTTTCTATCCTTTATCTTTCTTCTATCCTTCTCACCGGGATTTTGGTTTCAAGCCGGACAAAGACTTCGTTCCATAGCCTTATTTTTCTTTTAGCTTTCTATTTGATTGCGGTTTTTCTTTTGCCGCTAACAGTGCGGAACTACTCGGAAAGGATGGCAATAAAAAAGGCTAAAAATTATGAGAATAATGTCAATGAGCTTGTCAGGGAGAGGGATAAAAAAATAGCAGAGGCCTGGAATCAGGTTCCGGTGAAAAAAACCTGGGCAATGAAGAGCTTGGATTTTTTCAGAAGAATCAATCCCAGGGAAACAGTAGAGTTCTATAAAGTATATTTTCCGCTCCGCGAAAAAATAAGAGAAGAGCATGCTCTGAAAATCTATGACCTTAAAAGGAAAGATTTCCAGGTCAAAGAAAAAATAAGAAGATTTAAGGATATATTTTTAGCCTTCATCCCCCCTTCTAATTTCGAAGAGACGGCCGAGTTGATAGCTGGAACTAGTCAGAATAACTTAAACCTATTTTTTCAGCAATTGAACCTTTACTGGCATCAATATGTCCGCTATCTCCATGAGAGGGACGCTTTTTCCTTGAAATATTTTTTTCCCGGGCCTGAAGAATTAACTTTAGAGGAGAGAGAGATAATTTCAGGAATGAATGAAGCCTTCCAGAAGGGGGCGGGGGTTTGGAAAAGTGAAGCGCACAAAAGGGCGACAAATTATAATCCTCAGCTCAGCTACTTGAATTTGGACGATTTGCCTATTTTTCAATTTCAGAAGCCGGGCTTTTTGGAAAGAATCAAGACTATTTCCTTCAACACGCTTATTTTAATTTTTTATAACCTTCTTGTTCTGATGCTTGCTCATTTTTCTTTTAATCGTTATGACCCGAGGCTAAACGTTTAACGATGTTTAAAGAGCTATTTAAAAGGCAGATTGTCGAGGATATCATCAGCTTAAGGTTCCTCATCAATTTTATCCTCGTCCTGGCGACTCTTATCCTTTTTCCTCTGATTTTTATCAATCGTTACCAGGGCTTGCGAGAAATCCAGGCGGTGAATATCGCTGAAAACAATTTAAGACTAAAAGAAGCCTCGGATAGCCTCGTTAATCTCTTAACAGCCGAGCAAGAGCTCTCGATGAGGCCAAAAGCTGCGAGTTTCATCTCCCAAGCCTATGAAGATAAAATTCCTCAGGGTCTTTCCTTTCGTTTGAGTGAAATCAAGCTGCTGAGCAAGGAAAGAGAATCAGATGTCCTGTCTTTTTATTCGCCCGATTTAACCTTCGTTGTTCAATTCCTTCTCAGCTTTTTTGCCATCGTCTTAACCTTCAATGCCGTAAGTTCAGAAAAGGAGAGAGGAACCTTACGCCTTGTTTTCTCCAATCCGGTCAAAAGAGCCTATCTCATCTCGACAAAATATCTCAGCGCTTTGGCGACCGTGGCCTTGCCCTTGGTTTTTGGACTCGTCGTCGCTTTGATTCTCTTAAATC
>CAZJXZ010000231.1:0-4250 GCA_964549955.1 uncultured Eubacteriales bacterium | reverse complement strand
TGGTTAAATAATCTATAACTGCAAACATGCCTATGCAACAATCAAACTGTTGATTCAGTTGCAAGTTTCTAACATCCATGATATGGAAGTCTATATCAACGCTATTTTTCCCTGCCTTTTCTCTAGCTAAATTGATCATGACTTCTGAGGGATCTATGCCTGTTACTCGGTATCCTCTTTTTGCTAAAATAATAGAGTGCCCGCCTGTGCCGCATCCAATATCGAGTATTGTTTTCGGTTTACGTTTCGAATATTTCTGGAAAATTTTTTCTAGGAAATCGCATTCTTTTTCGTAGTCTTTATCCGAGTAAATTATATCATAGTATTTACCGAAAGCTTGGAAAACTTCTGTCATTTTTCCAATTCACTTGCTTTTTCTTTAAATCTGGACGAAGCAGACTCGTGGAATCGATGCGCATTTGTCTAAGTTAGTTTCTCCCATATCCATCGTTTTCCTTTTGTTATATACCATTCTATAGTGCGCTTAAGTCCCTCTTTTATGTCTATTTTAGGTTCCCAACCCGCATATTTTTTGGCTTTTGAGTAATCACATTGAAGTAAGTCGACATCTATTGGTCTCAGTCTTGATTTTTCAATTTCAATTTTGACTTGTTCGTGTCCCATTAGTTCTCCTATCAAATTGGCTAACTTCTCTATAGAGTAGACTTTGTTAGATCCTAAATTGACCACTTCACCGTCTGGAATGTCTGACTCTAATAGATCGACAGCTCCGCGTGCTGTATCATCAACGTAGGTGAAGTCTCTTTCCGCCTTTATATTACCGAGTTTGAGCGAGTTTCCTTTGGACAATTGAGTAATTATCTCTGGTATAACATATGGCTGCGTTTCTCTAGGACCGTAACTATTGAATGGCCGGAGAACTATGACTGGGATTTTGTGCTCGTGGTTGAAAACAAAACATAATCTGTCGGCGGCTAGTTTACTGACGGCATAAGTGGATAGAGGGAGTGTTGGATGTTTTTCATCCATAGGGGTGTATTGAGCGGTTCCGTAGACCTCTGAACTGGAAAAATGGACTATGCGTGCAACACTTAATGTTTTGCAAGCCATGAGAACGTTCATCGTTCCTTTAACGTTTATGTCGAAGAATTTCTCGGGATTGTCGTAGCAGTGTGGTATATATGGTTCTGCAGCTAAATGAAAAACGTATTTCACTTTGTGTTCCTTTATTGCATGGTATATTTTCCAACTAAGTATATCGCCATTTATGATTTGTATGCGGTCTTCTATCTCCATTAGATTGGATTTATCGCCGTAAAGGAAGTTGTCATAAACGATCACATTTGCTCCTTCTTTCAGCAATTCTCTTACCAATGCCGAGCCGATGAAACCTGCACCGCCTGTAACTAGAACGTTCTCTCCCTCTACCTTATGAGCATACATTTTTAGGACCTCTTTTTATTCCGTGCAAAAATAAGGTTAATTCCCCCATAAGAGTTTTTAGAAGTTAACGCTAGACTAAGTCAACCACTTATACAACAATCCTTACGGTAGGAATCGGAATTATAAATTTTCCTTTAAATCCCTTACGACGATACGATTCGATTATTTGATCTGCAATATTCCATGACAGTATCAAGGCGTAGTCTGGTTGCTCACGAAATACTAGGCTTTCATCTACAACCGGAATATGAACCCCGGGCGATAGAGTCCCTATTTTAAACTGGTTAACTTCTGCCAAATAATCAATTAGATCAGGCGTAATTCCGTAAAAGTTCAAAAAAGTAGAAGACTTCATTGGGGCTCCAACTCCAACAATGCGTTTGCCCTTCTTTTTATATCTAAGTAATAGGTTTAATAGTTTCATCTTGTTCTTTAAGATAAGAGTTTTCATTCTTTGGAACCTTTCTAGAATGTCGATGTCGTCCTCACGTTTCAGAATAGTAAGCAAGCGGTTAGATACTGGCTTCTCATCCTCTAGACTAGCATAGACCACTATCGACCCGCCATAAATACTTACGAGTTCAGCATCAAAAATGGCAAGACCGTTGCGTGAGAATAACTTTATCAAACTCCTCAAAGTGTAGTATCTTAAGTGCTCATGGTATATAGTGTCAAACTGTAAATTCTCTAATAACGCGATAAGGTAATGAGACTGACTGACGAATATTGTTTCAGAATTCATTATCTGTTTAATTTCATCTAAGAATTCATTTATATTATCAGTATGTGCAAGCACGTTCATAGCTGTAATAAGTTTTATTCTATTTGGATCAGACACTTTTTTCTTGACTAAATCAGATATTCCTTTACCAAAGAATTTATTGATGGTTGGCACGCCGTTAGCAAGCGCAACAGCCGCAGGCTTTGGTGAACCCTCAATACCTAGCACGTTGAGACCGAAGTGTTTAAAGGATCTTAGAAATGTCCCATCATTGGACCCTATATCGATCACAACGCCACCTTTTACTAAGTTAAACCCTTTTACAAGCTGTGTTGCTAAACTATCGTAGTAATCAACTAACGCCTTAGTAGAACCAGTAAGATACGTGTATTGATCCCCAAACACCTGTTTAGTAGGAATGACGTACGAGAGCTGTACGAGATCACAGTTCCCGCAATGTACTAGGGTGAGTGGGTAGTGGACTTCTGGACTATTGAGTTGATGTGCTGGCTTAAACTCATTACAGAGCGGCTGATGACCTAAGTTCAACACTTCCTGAACTTCTGAGCAACCACATACTTGGCAAACAGGTTGCGGCCCTACCGCTTTCATTTCTCCTTTTATTACTCTCCTTTTTGAATTTGCTTTATTTTCTTTATGATATACTCCAGCTCTTCGTTCTTAAGTAGCGGACTACTTGGTAAATAAAATCCGTTTTTCGCGACGTAATTGGCAACGGGACACTCGTCACCCCTAACCCAACCTCTCTTGATGAAAATTTCCTGCATATTGTAGGGGATAAAGGATTCACGTGTTTCTATGCCGGCATCTCCTAGTTTTTTCATAACCACATCTCTCGTGCAACCAAATTCTTCATTAAGGACAACATGATACATCCAATAAACATTTTTGGCATAAGCTTTCTCAACTGGCAGTTGCAAACCAGGAATATCCTTAAGACCTTCGCTATAATAGCGACTGATCTCACGCTTTCGCTTGATTATCTTATCAATTTTTTTTAGTTGAGCACAGCCAATAGCGGCTTGAAGGTTTGTCATGCGATAATTAAACCCTATATCTTCATGCATGAATTTCATACTTGCTCCAAACGCTAGAGATTTCAGGGAACGAGCTTTGTTCGCTATTTCGACACTATTTGTAGTTAGCATACCCCCTTCGCCTGTGGTTATAATTTTGTTTGCGTAAAAACTGAAACAACCAACATCGCCTAAAGATCCCACTTTTTTCCCTTTATATAAAGCGCCGTGAGCTTCTGCACAGTCTTCAATAACATATAGCCCATACTTCTTAGCTATACTTAAAATTGGATCCATATCAACAGGATGGCCGTAAATATGCACAACCAAAATTGCCTTAGTATTCTCATTAATTTTTTCTTCGATTAGTGTAGGATTGATATTCCATGTATCTGGTTCTATATCGATGGGAAAAGGTTTGGCCTGCAAGTATAGCACGGCAAAAAAGGTTGCCATATTAGTGAAAGACGAAACCAAAACTTCGTCTTTGTCACCAATTCCTAATGAAGCTACTGCAAGATGCAACGCTGAAGTACCACTACTTGTGGCAATGCCGTAAGAACAGTCTGAATAATGTGAAAAACCTTCTTCAAATTTATTTATGTACTCTCCACGTGAACCAGAAATTTCTCTATGAGTAAGCGCAGATAAAACGCACTTACTTTCCTCTTCGTCTAAAAATGGTTCATATACTGGAATCTTTATCTTCATAAAGTCCCTCTCGACTTTTTAATGTTAGTGATTCGGATTCTCTTAACCTATATGTATCTTTTTCGTAATTTCTTCCTCCTCTGGGCCCTCTTGTTAAAACAAGAATCTCGGAATCTTCCAGAGCAATTAAAGCATGTTTTTCCATTGGGGGAGTAAAGACTAAATCACCGGATTTTATAACTTTTATTTTGATTCCTTCTCCTGGCATTTGGGTTAAAAGTTTTAGACTTCCTTTAAGGACAAAAGTATACTGCAGAGACTCTTTGTGATAATGGTCCCCGCGGACTGCTCCCTTCTTTGACAATATGAAAGTAACATATTCTATAATTTCATTTTCCAAAATATCTATTATTTTACCCCTTTCATCCTCGAATACG
>CAZJXZ010000230.1:0-4279 GCA_964549955.1 uncultured Eubacteriales bacterium | reverse complement strand
GCCATCTTAAAAGCCTGATGGAGAAAAAGCTCATCGATTTCCGCCAGAAGGATATCTTCAAATTCGAGACAAACGAGGTGAAAAGCGTGAAGCTTCGGGCAAAGAACACCCGGTGGGAGGCAGAAAAGAAAGAGGAGGAATGGCTCTTGAAAAGCCCTGTCCAGGCTCTGGCCGAATCGAGCAAAATCGAGGGCATAATCTCTTCTCTATCCAATCTGAAAGCTAAAGAGTTTGTTTCAGAAGAAAAGAAAGAAGAGGATATGAAAAAATATGGCCTTGACCGAGCCGAATATGAAATAAGCCTGGCCATGCCCCTGGCAAACAAAGAATTGACATTCTTCCTCCATAAAGACGCTGATAAGCTTTACGCTACAACTTCCCAATCCTCGAAGATTATCATCGGCGAAGATTCTCTCCTCTCTGATCTGGAAAAAGAAGCCAAGGAATTAAGGCAAAAAAATGTGGCAAAATTCTATAGCTGGGATGCAAACAAACTTAATATTAAAAAAGCGGAAGTGGATTGGACTTTGGCCAAGGACAAGGATGATAACTGGAGCTTTGAATCCCCGACAAAAGACCCGGCCGATAAAGACAAAGTCCAGTCCTTCATCCGCAAGGTCGAAGGACTTGAAGCCTCGGAATTCATCGACCCGCCTTTTAATCTCAAAGACTACGGACTGGACAGCCCTCAAGCTGAAGTCCAGATCTGGGTGAAGGAGAAGGTTGAAAAAGAAGAAAAAGTTAAAGAGATAACAATCTTTATGGGCAATGAAGATAAAGAAGCAAAGAAGGTTGTGGTCAAAAATGCGCGTCTCGATTATCTCTTCCGCTTGGATTCAGCCTTCCTCGAGGAATTCCCTAAAGAGCTTAAAGACTGGAAAAAGGAGCCTCAAGAGAAAAAGTAGCTTTAAAGTTTAAGGTTTTTATACAATAACTTTTTATAAAAGCTTCTTAAATTCTTCTATGCTGAGACCTGAATCCTTTACAATTCCTGCCATGGTAATAGAATTAATTGGATTTGCTCTTGGAATGGTAATAATTCGTTCCCCATTGGTCATTGTTATATGCTTTCCTTCCCTTGCGATCCAAAAGCCAGCTTTCTTAAATGCTCTTACAGCTCATTGATGGCTAATGCCTGGCAATTTAGGCATTGCTTATCCAACTTCTACATAGCGAGACTTTTTATCTTTACTTAGTTCCTCAACAGTTTCCAAGTAAGCTTTTATCGCATCCTTTATATTTTCTAAAGCTTCTTCCTCAGTCTTTCCCTGTGACCAACATCCAGGAAGACCTGGAACCCAGACGGCGTATCCTTCTTCTGTTTTTTTAAGATTGACTTTATATCTCATAACGCCCTCCAAACTTCTCTAAGTCTTTCATTCAAATTTCAGCTAATATTGCCGTCTTATGATTTTTATATAAAAAATTATGTTTGAATTATTCTTTCACTTTTTTGTATTATAAATCAACTTCCTGCTGCCATCAATATTTTTTAGCTTCAATTCCAGCACTTTATGTGTTATTTATAAGTACTGAGGCAAGACATGAAGAAAATATTAAGCATTATCTTTGCTGGCCCCTTATTTCTTATAACATTTTGCCATGCGCTTGGCTCCGAAGCGACAATAGAAGAAAAGACAATAACCGTTACCATTCTTTATGATAATTATCTTTTCAGCGAAGGATTAAAGACCGATTGGGGCTTTTCTTGCCTTGTCCAATGGAAGAATGAAAATCTTTTGTTTGATACTGGAGGCCCATCCAGCAATATTTTATTCGAAAATATGAATAGCTTAGGGCTAAATCCGAATGATGTTAATTTTATTGTCCTCTCTCACGGCCATGGTGACCACACAGGCGGTCTTATTCCATTCTTGAATAAAAATAATAAAGTATCCGTTTATCTCCTTGCTTCATTTCCTGCTGAATTTGTGGCTAAGGTTGAAGGAACTGGAGCAAAAGTCATAAAGGTGACCGAGCCTGCGAGAATATTCGAGGATATTTATTTAACAGGCGAGATGGGTGTGCAGATTAAAGAACAATCTCTGATTCTCGATACAGACCAAGGCCTGATAGTCATCACCGGCTGCGCTCATCCTGGAGTCGTGGATATTTTGAAGAGAGCTAAAGAAACACACAAGAAAGATATCCATCTCGTCCTGGGAGGGTTTCATTTAAGGGATAAGCCAGAGGATGAGCTCAAAAAAATCATCAGCCAATTCAAGGAGCTCGGAATCTTGAAAGTTGGCGCAACTCACTGCACAGGAGAGAAAGCGATTGAATTATTCAAGCAGGCTTACGGCGAAAACTTTGTAAAACTCGGGGTGGGAAGAGTTGTAAGAATTACATAGAGGATATCTTTTTTAGCAATTTTAGCATTATGAATTGAGTTAGATCTTTCAGCGCTCAAAGATAATGTCTTGGAGAGTTTTCCCCTTATTCTTGCCGCTGCCATCAACTCTGTAGCTCTCTTGTGGCTGGCATCCTGGGAACGCTGGGAGCTTCTCTATAAAGGAATAAGATAATCAGCCATTAGCCGCAGGGAAGAAGAGCGAGCGAAACAGAGGATAGCTTCTGAGATTTAATCTGGCAAAAATGAAAAAAAGCTGATAAACAGAGTTAATTTGACATAAATTTTTTCCTCTGCTATAAGTCATTTCAATATTAAAGATAATCACAGTTTTTTAGGAGGGCATATGGATAAAAAAAGGTCAATTCTCGTTTGTTCTAAGGCCGCAGTCGTGGTTCTGGCATTTCTTTGCTTTGCCGTCTCCGCCAGAATCAGCCTGGCTCAAGAAACAGAAGCCCAGCGCGAGGCGCGGATGAAATGGTGGACCGAAGCCCGGTTCGGCATGTTCATCCACTGGGGAACCTATGCGCTTGCCGCCCGCCATGAATGGGTCAAAAATAATGAACACATCATCGACGAGGAATATCAAAAATATTTCGATCACTTTAATCCTGACCTCTACGACCCCAAGGAATGGGCGCGCATCGCCAAGAATGCCGGAATGAAATACTTTGTCATCACCACCAAGCATCATGAGGGCTTCTGCCTCTGGGATTCCAAATACACAGACTATAAAGCCACAAACACGCCTTACGGCAAAGACCTGATCAAGCCGCTGGTCAAGGCCATGCGCGATGAAGGGCTTCGGGTCGGATTCTATTATTCGCTCCTCGACTGGCACCATCCCGAATACACTCTCGACAAATTCCATCCAATGTTCAACAACCAAGAGTTTCGAGAAAAGGCCAAGAACAGGGACATGAAAAAATATACCGAGTATTTGCATAACCAGGTGAGAGAGATTCTAACTGAGTTCGGGCAGGTCGACTGCCTGTTTATGGATTTTTCATTTCCTGGAAAGGATGGAAAAGGAAGGGAGGATTGGCAATCGGAAAAGCTGATTAAAATGATCCGCCAGCTTCAGCCCAACATCATCATCGACGACCGCCTCGACCTGCTCGATGTGCCAGGAGGCTGGGATTACAGGACTCCCGAGCAATTCATGCCCCGCGAATGGGTCAAGATGGAAGGCAAGAAGGTTCCCTGGGAGACGTGCCAGACTTTCTCCGGTTCCTGGGGTTACTACCGTGATGAGGCGACCTGGAAGAGCGTCCGCCAGCTCATTGTGATGCTGATTGAGACCGTGAGCAAGGGCGGGAATTTACTTTTGAACGTCGGTCCTACTGCGCGCGGCACGTTCGACAACCGTGCCATCGACCGCCTGAACGGAATTGGTGAGTGGATGAAGCTCAACAGCCGCTCGATCTATGGCTGCACTGAGGCACCAGAGGAATTCAAAACCCCTCAGAATTGCCTCCTGACCTACAACCCTCAGACAAAGCGGCTATATGTCCATGTGCTTGAATGGCCGATGGGAACCCTCTATCTCGACGGATTCGGTGGCAGAGTGAAATATGCCCAGCTTCTCAACGATGCCTCAGAGATCAGGTTTACAGAAGCGACAAAATCTGCTGAAACAGGCTATCTTCCTGGAGAAAGGAAAGAAGCAGTCGGTCAAACCTTGATTCTCAGGCTTCCTGTGCAAAAACCGGAAGTCACACTCCCGGTCATCGAGCTGTACTTAAAGAATTAACTTTAGGATCTCTTGCTTTTCCAGAAGTAGAAGACAGGAACTCCCAGCAACAAGAAACCTATTCCGGCCCAGGCTTGCGCAGGCTTTTCCAGCAGTGTATTGAGAACAAACCAGACTGAGATGGCAATGAAAAAAATTGGAGTTAAAGGATAGCCAATGGTTCTGTAAGGCCTCTC
>CAZJXZ010000229.1:0-4362 GCA_964549955.1 uncultured Eubacteriales bacterium | reverse complement strand
TGAGAAGGCGGTGGCAGTCAGATATGGCCTGAAGGAAAAGAGGATGATTGTAGGCAGCCTGAATCCTGCCTCTGAACGGAGGCAAGTAAAGGGGAAGGCCAAATTCTTGAATCATCATCGACTCTCTTTACTCTTCCTTCCTCATAATTTCTTCCCTAACAAGTGAAAAGTGCCTATTTATTATTCTCATTAAAGCGCGGCCGATAGCCTTAGGAGAAAATTCTTTACTAACGAGCTCGTAGCCTTTCTCTGCAATCCTTACTCTTAAATTCGCATCCCTTCTGAGCTCGAGAATGGCTTGAGCTAACTTTTCAGGCTCAAGCTCCCCAATAAGAAAAATATTCTCACCGTGGGTGAAAAATTCTTCTACGGCAGGAGTGCGGGCAGTGATGACCGGCTTTCTCATGCCCATAGCCTGAAAAATTTTATGGGGCACAACGCGCCTTGCCTTCTCTGTTTTCCCGAAGATTCCAAGGCAGATGTCCGATGAGGCAATTTTTTGGGGAAGTTCATACTGCGGAAGCCAGCCTTCAAATTGAACACTGCTCAGGCCGAGCTCTGAGGCGAGCGCACTTGCCCGAGGATATGTCTGCCCTGAGCCGATAAGTTTGAACTGGATTAAGGGTTCTTTAAGGGAGACGATTCTCGCAGCTTCGAGGATAAGTTCTACACCATGGAGGGGAAGGAAAGAGCCGAAAAATAAGACAGTGAAAGACTCTTCTTTTCTCGCGGCTGCGGAAGGCTTGTAAAGCTCGTCATCATAGCCGACCGGCAATACTTCAACCCTCTCGGCCGGAATCCCGTAATTGCTGCAGTAATAATCTTTGTGAGCACGAGTATCAGCCAGAACAAGGTCCGAGAGCTTGAAAGCCCAAAAATCAATCTTGAAATTCCACCGTGCCTGCCATGATCTCGAGGGCTTTCTCCTCCAGTCTGTTATTTTTGTCTCGAAGCGCGGCGCCAGGGGGTCGAAGACGACTTTTCTTGAGGTCATAATAGAAAGAACTTTCGCCAGGGGAACGTCCTTCTGACAGAATTCAGGAACGAAAAAAAAACTGTGCTTAAAAAGAAAGCTCAGCCAACGGGAAATGAGAAGTGGATATCTCAGCCAAAATTTATATTTCGGCCGGACATGGCATTCAAAAACCTCAATCCCATTCAACCTCAGCCCTTTCTTTATGACCGAATTCCTGGGATAAGCAGGATCATAAGCTCCAAAGAAAAAAACTTGCATTTTTGCTAATAATTATCACCCCTTATCTATCTCTGTCAATAAACATGAAAGAAGAGGAGCATCACCAGTTCCTTGATAATAGGTAATGGTTCGGAGGTTCGAAGCACGCTGATTTTCCCCAGCGAGGAACGTAAGCTCCCATTCAGCTTTCGCTGCTTTGCCCATCGGCAAAGCAGCGGGGGGATCCAAGGGGTTATGACCCCTTGGTCGCAGGACGCTTTGAAGCGTCCGAGAAGGGGAGGCAGCGAAGCGTTGGAAGGGGGAACGCGAAGCGGTTCCCTCTCCAAGGTCGCTCTTCTCTCCTTCGGAGAGAAACTGTGCCCGCTCAGGCCTCCTAGGGGATTCCTTACATCCAAGCCCTCACCATAACAATCATTCTGATATGCCGCATTCTGGAGTGAAAACGAGATTGCTCTTTTGGATAAAATGCCAGGATGCAGTAATCTGTTAATAAATATTTGTTGAAAAGATTATGAAAAAAAGGTAAAAATATCCATAGCTAGTTCACCAAAGCTAGGAATATAGAAAGTAGGAAGAGTAGTATATAAACTTTAAAGGCAATATAATTTCAGCGATGAGTGGTCGAAAAGTTGACCAGAATGCAAAGCTCGGATGAGAAGGCAATAAATGATAGCTGTCAGGTATTTATTTAGCATCGGGGGTAAGAGATGATAGATAAGAGAAAATTTCCAAGATTGGGCAAAATATGGGAGCTGGATTTCAGAGTCATAACCCTGGAAGAATTTAAAGAAAATCCTTTAAGAGGTCTTACCGTAAACATCAGCGGAGGGGGAATTTGTTTTGAATCGGAAAAGGAGATTCAAAAAGGAACAATGCTCGCTCTTGAATTGAAATCAACGATCTTCCCTTCCTCGATCATTGCCTTGGCCAAGGTTATCTGGTGTCAGAAGGAAAGCGGAAAGGATAAGTATGACGTGGGCGCTGAATTCTGGTGGACTGGATGGAAAGATAACGATGCCCAGAAAGCCGTTGCCGAATACATCAGCAAACAAATCATCGTCCTGGACAAGAAAGATTAAATAAAAAGACTTAGAATATATGCCCAGATTCTGATATATGGATCTAATTACCTTTCATCTCGATTGAAAGCATAAATCATTATGATTTAGTTAAATTAAAATTAATACAAATGTAACATATGTCGTTACATCATCATTGCGGGCAATCAAAGGCAGCTTGGCAACCAGACGAAGTCGCTGCGAGGTGCGCAGCCGTGGCAAACTCTTTAAATAAATTTCTTCGGATCACCACGTCTCTTCCCGCCACGATACACTCGCGGCTGTGGCTCCTCCTTACAATAACACTTTTTTTAACATATTTATATGAGTTTATCGGAAATTTTAGTTTCCAAATTTTTCTTGACATATCCATTCAGCATAAATAGAATTACAGAGCTAATAATTTCTTTCTAAAAGAGTTAGATAAGAAAATGCAGGATCAGAGTGCGAGCAAATAATGACTCTAGAAAAAAATCACAACTGATATTCAGCCAAGGTCTATTGTTCCAAGTGAAACAAAAACATGAAATTTTTTCTCTCAAAAGCGGCAGCTTATTAAAAGATATCATGCCCTTAACTGAATAACTTCTTAATCGAGATATTAATGAACCTTATGAATAAGGTCTTAGTCACCGGCGGCGCAGGCTACATCGGCTCTGTCCTCGTCCCTCAACTCTTAGAGGCTGGACTCAAAGTCACTGTCTTCGATTCTCTCCTCTATGGAGGATCAAGTCTCCTTCCCTTCATTACAAATAAAAACTTTACTTTCATTAAGAGTGATTTGCGCGATAGAGAATCACTTGAAGCTGCCATGAAAAATCAAGACCTTATCGTCCATCTTGCCGCAATCGTAGGCTTGCCGGCATGCAATAACGACCAAAGATTAGCCTATTCCGTAAATGTCGAGGGAACAAGAAACGTCGCAGACTCCTTATCTCATCATCAGCATCTCATATTTGCTTCTTCGGTCAGCAATTACGGAGCATCAACCAGTAAATCCTGCAATGAGGATACTCCTCTAAAACCATGCTCATATTACGCCAAGACAAAAACCGAGGCTGAAAAAATTGTGACCGATTCCAATGACTTTGTTTGCCTGCGCTTTGCCACAGCTTTTGGCGTTTCTCCCAGAATGCGTCTCGACTTGCTGATCAACGACTTTGTTTTCCAGGCCTATGTGAACAAATACTTGATTTTATTTGAAAAAACTCATAAAAGAACTTTTATCCACGTCCAGGACATAGTAAGGAGCATTCTCTTTACAATCGAAAATTATAAAAAAATGAAACATTCCATCTTCAATGTGGGTGACAACGCCAATAACTTCAGCAAAGAAGAGATCGCCCTGAAAATAAGGGAAAGATTAGATTATTACCTCCACTTTGCCGACATTGGAGAGGATGAGGATAAACGAGATTATTCCGTTTCCTACGAGAAAATAAACGCCTTCGGATTCAAAACCGTAAGAACAGTTGATGAAGGAATTGACGAACTTATTAAGGCTTGCCAGATCTTCGAATTCAAGCACCCCTTTAAAAACATTTGACAATTGATTGCTATAACTCCAAGGGAAGAATGCTTATTTGCCACAACAACATTGGAGAGAGTTGCTTTTATTTTTCAAAATTTCTTCTCTTTTTAACCTGGAATCCACTCCCAGGATCGAGCAGTTTAACCGATGACAGAGCAAAAATATTGTAGACATTTATAAGTGACAAGGGAGACAGCGGTAAAAATGAGAGTCCTAGTCTTAGGAGCGATGGGATTTGTGGGGAGATGGGTTATTGAAAAATTGAAATTGCTAAAACCAGAAGCTGAACTACATGAAACATCCCTCCGATTAGGTTGTGACCTTAGAAATAATGGTCAAACCGATAATTTATTCAGAACAACACAACCGGAATACGTCGTAAATTGTGCTGCTTATGTGGGTGGAATCCAATATGGGTATATTTATCCTGCAGAGATATTTTTCAATAATATGCAGATGATTCTAAATATCTATGAAGCATGTAAAAAATACAAGATTAAGAGGCTTATCCAACCTATATCCAACTGTGCCTATCCTGCAAAAGAGAGTCTCTTTAAAGAAGAAAATTTTTGGAATGG
>CAZJXZ010000228.1:0-4368 GCA_964549955.1 uncultured Eubacteriales bacterium | reverse complement strand
AGGAGCCATGCCCGCTCAGCCTTTCACACGGCTTCCTCGCCACTCTGCCTTCGCCTATTAAAAAAAAGCGGCGTGTTTTCGAGGCACCCAGCCTGGTACAATTCATATCGCGGAACTCGGGATGCCCTCTTCTTAGACTTCCATTTCAATTTTTTCAAGAAGGAGTTCGGTTCCTGATAAAGTTTTCAATTCTCTTGAGCCGCAGGCGCTGCAGATGAAGATGAAGTCATCCTTCGTGATTTCTGTGCCGCAGCGCCGGCATTTGACCCTGAGCGGAACTTCCTCCACCTCCAGTCTTGCCCTCTCGGCTATGGTCTCTTTTTTGTAGACATCAAAGGCGGTCTCCAGGAATTCTGGGACAACTCCTGAGAGCTTGCCCACTTTGAGTTTGACAGAGATGATTTTTTTGGCTTTTTTCTGTTTGGCTTGATCTTCCAAAATTTCGAAGAGATTGGCAACGATGGAAAGTTCATGCATTCTTTTGCCGCAGGTTGTGGAGGGAGGAGAGGAAAAATTCGACCAGTTCCTCTATTCCTGAGCCTTTGAGGGCTGAGGTGACAAAAACCTTGAGACTGGGATTGATTTCCAGGGCTTCCCTTTTGGCTTGCTCCAAGCTGAAGGGGAGGACTGGGAGGAGGTCTGACTTGGTGATGATCAGGCAATCAGAGGTGGTAAAGGCTTTGGGATATTTTTTTGGCTTGTCATCTCCTTCAGGAGCAGAGAGGAGCACGCATCTTATTTTTTCTCCCAAGTCGTAGCTTGCCGGGCAGACAAGGTTTCCTACGTTTTCGATGAACAGCAAGTCCAGTCTCTTCGGGATTTCGGGAAAGATTTTGCCGACCATCTTGGCTTCAAGATGGCAGGCTCCTCCAGTGATGACCTGCCAGGCAGGAATTCCCTTGGCCCTGATTCTTTCGGCATCCCTTTCAGTCTCGATGTCCCCTTCGATGACGGCCATTCTGTAAGTCGGGCGCATTCTTTCTGCGATTTTTTCTAGAAGCGCCGTTTTGCCCGATCCGGGGGAGCCGAGGATGTTGACAGCCAAGATTCCCTTTTCTTCAAACTTTTTCCTGATTTCGGCAGCAATTTTTTTATTGGAACCAAGGAGCTCTTCTAAAACAAGCACCTCTTTTTTCTTCATCTTTTAATTTTCTCCACTCTATTATAAACGCATTAAGTAAAATGTTATTGCGATGAACCCCGTGACGAAGCAATCTCATCTAATAGGTTGAGATCGCCACCTCGCTTCCCGCCACGCTCTGCTCGCGGCTTCGGCTCCTCGTCGCCATGACTCCGTGGGATGGCTACGGCGCTTCGTGCCTGGTCAAGATAATTTTTATTGCGTTTGCCCTAGCTTTTTATCCGGGCCAAAACTCTTTTTACCTTTTCGGCGATTACCGGAACGGCCTTCTTCATCTCCTTTGTCAATCCTTCTCCGAGATTATACATGTTTTTAGCCTCAACAGCCACGACCTTGACCTTGGATGGGACTTTGAGCCGCAATTTTCTTCCTATTTCCAATGTTTGAGGCACGGAAATATAATGAGGCGACGGGCCGGGAATATATCTAAGGTCTTTCTCTTTCAGGAGATGGATTTTCCCCGTCGAAGGATTCGCTTTTTTCACTGTATCGACGATGAGCAGCGTATCGTAGCCGACAATGACCTCGAGCAGGGCAAGGCCTGAGAGAGAGCATTCCTCGAAGTAGATATTATTGGGCTTCCTCCTTCTCTTTTTTGCAGACTCGAATTCCTTCCTCAATTCTCGAACGACATGAATTCCTACCCCATCGTCCCCATAAAGTTCATTGCCCAAACCTAAGACCAGCGTTTTCATTTTAGAAAGAGCGCAATTTTGACTTATTTCGTTTCCGCTTTAGGAAGGAGCACGGTGAAAGTGCTTCCCTTGCCCGGCTCGCTGGAGACCTGGATGGAGCCGCCATGGGCGTCCACAATTTTTTTGGCGATGGAAAGGCCTAATCCTGTGCCTTTTATTTTTTGATCTTCACCCCTGCTCACCCGGTAGAATTGTTCGAAGATCAAAGGTAGATGTTCTTTGGCAATCCCGATTCCTGTATCCTGAACTTCTGTGGCAATGAAATCTTTGTTTTCTTTAATCGTGATTAAAACTTGCCCCTTGGTCTTGTTATACCTTATAGCATTGTTGATGAGGTTGGAAAAAACCTGCTCCAGAGTCTCTTTGTCGCCTTGAACAAGGTCGTTCTGAGAGCAATGTCCAAATTCTAGGGTAATTTCATCTTTCTGAGCGAGCGGCCGCATATCCTCGACGACTTTTTTGATAACATTTTTCAATGATAAAGGTTTGAGCTTGTCGACGATCTGTCCTCTATCGATTCTGGCCACATCAAGCCAATCGTTGATCAAATTCAGAAGGCTCTCCAACCGGTCCTTTGCTCTTTGGATCATCTCCTTTTGTTTCTCTGAGACATCGCCCACTATTCCGGCCAGAATGACCTCATAATATTGGAGGATGGCGACAATAGGACTGCGTAGCTGATGGGAGACCATGGTTATGAAATTTTCCTCCATCAGCTTTTTCTCTCTGCGGAGAGATTCGGTTTCGAGAATGAGCTTTCTTCTCTCCAGTCCCCTCCTGATGATCAGACGTAATTCTTCTGGAGTGAAAGGCTTGGGGAGGAAATCATAGGCCCCTTTTTTCATGGCTTCCACGGCTGAGTCGACCGTGGCATAACCAGTGATCACAACGGAAATGATGTTGGGGTCGATTTCCCTGGTTTTTTCCAGAACTTCCATGCCGCTGATGCCCGGCATTTTTAGGTCAACAAGAGTCAGATCAGGCTTGAGCTCTTTTATTTTTTCTAAACCTACGGAGCCATTCTCGGCTACTTCGGCGCGGAAACCGTCTTTGGTCAGAATCTGACTGCAGGAGTCGCGCATCGACTCTTCATCGTCAATAACCAAGATAACAGCGCTTTTTCTTAACATGAGCTTATCCTTTTTCGGAGAAAAGCAATATCATATGAGAGTAGGTTTGAAAGTCCCTCCTTATTTTTAACAATTTATTTTACCTTAAAATCCCTTCAATTTCAGCAAAAACTTGTTTATCGTAAAAATGCCTGGCGATGGAAGCTGAAGAGGGGTAGCAACCTGCCTTTGGCAACCCTAGCAGAGATCCTCGTTTACTTCCTCCTGCGGGATTCAGGAATAAAATTCTTCGTATCCTTTAGACTTTTTCCAGGAGATGGCACAATTCATCAATTGCTTTTTCTACCTCCGGACTCAAGGAGTCTAGAAACCCTTTTCTTTTTTGTTGAATACCAACAATAACAATATGTGTGTTAGGAAGGTTTCTTTTCAAATAATTAATAAAAATCTGCAAGGATGAATCATGGGTAGAAAAACTAATATTATTTATCTCTTCCGCATCTATTAATCTTATTGCGCCTGCTGGGCCCTTCCAATCTGCTGCATCAACAATGACAATTTTATCAGGCCTGGCTTCAATAATTGGTTGAATGTAGTTTTCTGGCACTTCTTCACAATCAAGAAGATTTGCCTTTGTTTTTCCTTTCAACCGAGAAATTAAAATAGGACCTAGTCCATCATCCCCTTTCATTACATTGCCAATTCCAAGGATGATTGTTTTGACTTTTAAAATTTTATCAAATTTTTTGAAATTCAAATTTTTCATTTCAAAAGGGTATTTTAAGAATCTTAGCTTTTTCTCTTATTATCTCATAATCAATGTCAGAGGCCTCAATAAAACCACTCACTTCTGCTTTTTCAAGTATTTTATAATGATCAGGGTTATTCTTATTCAGTCTAAGCAACGCTTGTTTTATCTTCTCAGCAATATTTTTATCCGTGTGAGAAAATGCAACAAAACACCAATTTGGAAAAAATTCAGTATAAGCAATAATTTTTATTTTGTTAAGATCAATTTCATCTTTGAAAGCTCTCAGAACATCTTCTCGAACAAAGCCGGCATCGACTCTTTGATGATAAACTTTGGATATAACTTCATCCTGACTTTTTGCTAAAACGATTGTTAAGTCCTTTTCAGGATTCATTCCATTCTGAACGCATAAAGATGCTTGAGCTAAATAACCACCCACAGATTTCTTGGAAGAAGTCATCACTCTTTTGCCTCTCAAACCTAAAATGGTTTCGATACCGCTGTTAATATGGGCAATAATTGCGCCTCTATATTCAGAATTTCCACTAAAGTCAACTGCTTTAACCAATGGATAGGCTCCTTTAGTTTTTGCTAATATCACATAAATGAATGGATTTTGGTAACCAACATCCACTTGAGCACTTTCTAAAGTTGCTAAATATGTTTCGTAGCTTAATGTAGATACATACTCTATTTTATATCCTGTGGTTT